>DUGS01000101.1 GCA_013331265.1 Methanosarcina sp. | reverse complement strand
TCAGTCTGCAACTGCAAAGGAAGCGTCCGATGAAAATGCAGCCATTATGAGTGCTGTAATAGCAGAACTCAAAGCAGTGGGACTGCAGGACAAGGAAATACAGACATCTTATGTTTCCGTGTACCCGGTATACGACTATGATAAGGCACAAACAATCACAGGTTACTCTGCATCCAACAGTGTGCAGGTCACAACCACGAATCTCGACAAACTGAGTGAGATCATTGACAGGTCCACAGCCGCCGGAGCTAATGAGATTGGGAGCATTTCCTTCTCAGTATCTGATGATATGCAAAAGCAGCTTCGTGAAGGCCTGATGAGTGAAGCAGTAGCTGATGCATCATCAAAAGCCACTACGCTTGCTAAGAGCCTGGGGGTTGATGTTACTGGCGTGCAGACTTCATCTGTAAGTGAAAACAGCGGTTCCAGAGTATATTACGACTACGCTATGCCAATGGAAGAAAAGGCCTCAGGAGCAGCTTCCACTCCTATTCAGCCGGGAGAGTCTACCGTTTCAATGTCAGTGCAGGTCACGTACTACATTGAATAAGAAATTTGGACTATAATTTGAGCACCGACGTATACAAATGATCAGGAGTTGCAGATGACGAATGTTGTTTGCAACTTCTCAGGTCAATGTGTCCCGAGTTTCGCTTCGGGAGCACGAGGTCTGTTTCGCTTCGCTCAAGCAGACTAATTTATAGGTTTTAGTAGTTAGTTTCGCTTCGGGATCACAGAAAATCGAAGATTTTCTGGGAGTTGCGATGGAATCGCAACAGCACGAGGTTCTTTTTTCAATCAAAAAATGAAAAAATCACTGGATTTTGGAACGGGATCAAAATTCCGACCTTTATATTTTTTAAGGAAACTTCGTTTTATATCAATAAGTTTCCTTATGAATTGTTTTGTACAGGGTTTTCGCGATTGAATATTTTTTGCTCTCCAGGGTCACACTATAGTATGGAATTAGCTCGGGGGAAAAGCCCATAATAAAATCCACAAATGCAGGAATATTTGCTGCCATTACGTTCATATATTTGAAGTCTCGGGACTTCAGGTCAAGAAATTCATTATAATACAGAAGAGCAATGGGGCCCAGATGACCAAAATCAGGGTTCAGGGCTGAGGTCCAGATTACAGCGCATTTCTTTCCGTACAGATTTAAGTGAGCTGCAACAGCTTCACCTTCAGGAGTCTCTGAGATAAACATATATCCAATGTCTTTTTCCTGAATCAACTTAAAAACTCTTTCATAGAACTCTCTGGGCAAGGGAGGCTCTAAATTCTGTTTTTCGTAGGCCAATGAAAGCAGACGGTAATATGTTTCAGGGTCATTCCATGCCCTGGTTTTAAGTCCTGCCTCAGTTGCGGTTTTAAGTTCCATCTGTCTTTCCCTTGAAAGGTTGCTGTCTATGTTTTCTTTCAGATTCAGATAATGGGTATAATGCACGGCGGAATCCCATCCATTCCACGTAAACGGTCTTATATCCTCAAAGCCTGGAGAGAACGTAAGATGAATGCTGTCAAATCCCTGTTTGCAGAGAAATTCCCTGAGGGGATTGAGGATTTCATGAGTTTCCTGTGTCCGTTTACTTGCTTTGGAGCTGGCACTCTCTTTTATTAGAGGTCCACTGTAGCTGGTCATTCTACAGGTTGAAGTTGCCACTTTCAATATCCCCCTGATATTCTTTACAAAAAGGGGGCATCCTCCCACAAGCTCGACGTTTCTAAAACAGCCGTAGATTTTTAGATCTATTGACAGGGCATCCCTGCAAATTTCAAGCCATTCACTGGTATGAAAAAGTGTGCCGGGTTGAGCTTTTTCTACAAGCAAATCCCATTCTTTGTATTCAGATGGCAATAATTCTCTAACTTTAATTCCGTCCATTTTAGGCTCCGTACAAATAGATAATTATTCTTATCTGTGATTAATGACTCAGTTCCAAAATTTTTCGTCAACAAAAAATAAAATGAATTTTTACGTTCATCTGCCGAAAGCAGGTTTGATTTGAACTCCATCTGAACAGCCGTTTAACTCCGAAATATTATTGCATGATATCTGTATTCATAATACATTGATTGTACACAAATCATCTCAAAACCATTTTTATTTGCAATTTTTTTAATTTTGTTGGGATTATGGGAATACCCCAAAATGTCTCTCGGGCGTTTTTTCAAGCTTGTTGATATTGAATTTTTAACCCCACAAACCGCTTTGTATAATATTTTCCGGCAACTTTTATCCTGTGAAAACAGCCCTATTTTCCATAAAGGGTATAGACGGGGGTCCAGCATGTCAAACAATACTATTTTGCCCTCTTCATTAAGGTATTTTGATGCATTGAAAATAAAATCATCTATTTCTTGATATGTAAGGTATTGAAATACTCCAGCTGCAGTTATTCGATTAAAGGAAGAGTCCAGCTTGTCCCAAACAGTTTTGTCGTCAGCCAGGATTAAAGTTGTATTTTTACAATTTCTTTCCCTTATTCTTTTGCTTGCTTCCTCAAGCATGGAGGGAGAAAAGTCAACTCCTATCGTTTTTTCATATTTCTGCGCATAGTAAACCAGAAGCTCCCCGGCTCCGCACCCAAAGTCAAGAAGGGTTTTTCCGCCATCCAGATGGAATAATTTTTCCCTTGCCTCCATAGCAAGAAATTCTTCAGCTGAAGATCTGTGACCCCCACTTCTCTTATCTGCAAAAAACTCTTCCCATACATTTTTTGGTTTCAATATCTCTTTTTCATATCCCGCAGACCTGTTTTTTTCATAAACTCCAGACACTTTATTTTCATGTCTCGCCGACATATTTTTTACCCCTAAATTTTGTTTTTATACCTCTTCCTTATGCACTCTAAAATTGCTACATTATCAGTTCTCTTAGTTATTTTCCCCAAAATAACTCATAACTGTAAAAAGGTGCTAAAGAGTTCTATTTTTTTATATATATAAATAAATTTCTCTAGCGGCTGAACCTTCTTCAAATTTGTTTTTTGATGTTCGTTACTTCCCGGTTCTATCTTTCCATTCGTTCATAAATATTAATCTATTCCCAATTTATTCCAAACTTGAATCCATATGGTTCCAAAAAAAGTGTATCCTTCGAGTCATAGTTTCTCGTTTTAAGCAAATTAGTATATTATTAAAAAATTTAAAAAGTATTTTATGCTCTACCATGGTATTACGTAAGGAAATTGTGCAGTTGAACTCTGAAGCCAGCAGCATAAAACACCAAACTGCTAAAGATTTCATTTTTTACAAACTCTCTGATGCTTGATTTTTAAGATTGACTTAAAACAATAGTAGGAATTAGAAATCTAAAATAACCAGTGTGGTCTGATTTGAATGCTCAAAAGAAGGAATATTGGAAAATGGCTGATGCTTTTCATTTCTGTTTCTATTTTTTTATGCATTTCTGCAAGTGCAGATAATAGCGAATTGAATGATTCCGAATCTGATGATATCTCTTATTCTATTAAGGAATTTGAAAATGATCCCTCTTTTATAGCTTACAGGGGGACCATACCGGAAACAATTGATCAGGAGTGGAAAAATTCAATTGTAGATTGCTGGCTAAGTCTTAACAAAATAGGGCCGTCATATTCCGAATTTGATCGCTCTATATCAGGCGTTGCTGCCAGTGATGTAATAATAATTGAGTTGGGATCTGCCTACAAAGGAGAAATAGATGACTCCAGAATTGACGAAATGTATCCGAAAATTGAGGCTTATTGTGAAGAGCAGGAGGGAATAAATGAGATCCCTGTGGTTTTTATGTGGGCACAGGACGAAGATGATCTTCCTTTGCCGGACTATGGCCCTCAGATTTTTGAAGAAGCTAAGAAGAATCCGTTGTTTGTAGGTGCTCGGGGAATAATGCCTGTAATTACAGATCCCAGTGAAAAAGCGGAATGGACAGATTCGCTTGTTCATTTTACTCGTAATAACTATGTAGTTAACCCGTATTTTACTTCATCCGGTGGTCCTGTGAGTACCTTTGGAACTAATATAAACGGATATTTAAAAGTAGGTTTTGAGGGGTACAGTTCTGAAAAAGTAAATGAATCGTTAATTGATGAAATATATCAGGTAATAGACGAAAGCTGTGAGCAGGAAGGCATAAGTGACGTACCGGTCGTTTTTGAATATATAGGATACATAACAGTAGATGAAGGACTTTTACCCGAAGATGAGATCCCAATTGTGAATGAAAATGATGATGCCAACATATCAGGCAACGAAGAAGGGGCTGCTGGTAATAAAACAACCAATAAAACGCCTGGCTTTACTTCAACAATGGCCATTTTGGGAATTTTATCTCTTTTTAGTTTTAAGCGTTCATAACATAAATTCATAAGATCGATGTTTTCATTATCACATCGATCCTGCTCTTTTCCTTATTCCAATCAGACTTATTTTTCTTTTTGTTCGTTTTTCCTAAATGCAACTTTCTCTCCGCAGCACTTATGTAGTTTTTTCGTTCCTCCCGCCTCGCTGACCACCGTAAGCATTGTCAAGGGGTCAATAATTCGGGTCCCCATTATTGCAGTAATGCCTCTGCTAAAGAACGGTGCCGGATAGAGAGGCGCGCTTGGGCCGAGCAGGACAACTTCTCTTGCTGCACCCCGGAATAAAAGAAGTTCGTCAAAAGTCTTGTTGGCGAGGGTACTTGCACTGAGGATAATCACATCCGATGCGGGGAGAACATCTCCGGCTTTTTCCGAAGGCAGGGTCCTGGTTTTAGGATCATCGATTTCACGCTTTTCAAGGACTGTAAGCTTATCGGTTATTTTCAGTATCCTCGGGACAAGAGGCCCGAAGTAACCTACCATCGCAACTTTATCTTCAGGTTTTATTAGGTCAAGAATATCTGTTTTTGAAACAGGGAAGTTTTCAGGTTTCAGGTCGCTGAGCATATGGGAAAGCGCATTTGCAGTTGCAACTCCAACTGCAGCTTCAAGTGGGTTTTCCGACAGGGCAAGTTCAAGCAATTTATCTGCAGTTTTACCTTTCTAAGAGCCCGCAAAACCGAGGGCAGGGCAGCCCGAAAACTCATAAAGAGGTGTACAGGCAACACCTCCGTAGTTTTCGGAAAGCAGGACTCCTGTATAGGCGAGACCTATCCTGACATCTTTTACTTCAATTTCTTCAAGGGCATGACCAAGATCGTTTTTGAGTGCATTTACGAGGGCGGGCAGGATTCCGGTTTCTTCTTCTTTTCCTGCTGCTCTTATCCGGTGCTGCTTGTGTCCTT
>DUGS01000092.1 GCA_013331265.1 Methanosarcina sp. | reverse complement strand
AAGCACACGGTCAAAAGCCTGAAGTGCGAGTCTTAGTCTTCCCTGCCTGTAAAGAGTCACTCCTTCTTCGTAGAGGGTCCTCGCCCCTGTATTTTCCGGACTCCTTTCTACCCCTTCACTTTCGATATTATCTTTTTCAAGCCCGGTTTCAGAAAGGTATCTGAATTCTGCCGAATCTTTCTGGCCAGGCCTGGTATCAATGTATATAAACTCGTCTTTTGGCACAAAAGACTTGCAGATCCAGCCCGGACCGGCCTTCCTACCGGTAATGACACAGTACCCGTTAACGTACTTTGAACACACTCCACAGCAGTAGATATGCCTCTCGAGCCGATATCTGATCTGGTCGAGCTCGGTAGTAATCAGTCCCTGGTTAAGCCTGGTTTTGAAGGTTTCATAAGGGATGTTCTTTATTTTAATATAGACTGTTGAAGGAGCCGGAGGGTCCCATTCATAGGGCATTTCAGTTTGCTTTTTGCGGATCATAGTTATTGTAGATTTTATTTTGTGGGATCTGGTTTTGTCGATGTTTAATTTTTGTCGATGTTTAATTTTTGTCGATGTTTAATTTTTGTCGAAATCTGTATTTTATGCAAATCGACCTCTATAAAAACATATCTAACCTTATATAGATGGTCTTAAGGGTACTCCCGAGCCTGAGAAAATAATCCATTTCGACCTGTAATTACTTTTTTGGGCCAATTACGGGTTATTTAAGATGGTACCTGCAAAGCAAAAAAGACGCGCTAATAAGAATCACAAAAGGCACTAAAAAAGAAATTAACCGGATATTTTCCGGTTATTAACTCAAAAAACCTTCAGCAATCAGGTAGAAAGTTATGTGGTGTTTGTATCCCCAGTTCCTGTGCTGATGTCGGGCTGAGAACTGAAAGTCCACCAGCCACTCTTACTGCTTTCCGCGCCTTCGGGACTTACAGCCCAGACCCGCCAGCGGTACTGATCTATTCCCTCCAGAAACTTAAAAGAGTAGCTGGTTCCTGATATCCCGGAAACTACATCGGACCCGGAAGATTCCGAAAGCCACTTACCTGTGTTTGAATCATAAGAGTCGATTTCTAAAGTGTAGCTTTCAGCACCCGAAACAGTTTTCCACTTGAGTGCAGCCTGCGTTGTAGAGTTATCGAATACATCTCCACTGGCCGGGGAAACCTGACCAGGAGTGGAGAGAGGCTCAGAAGAAGGCGACGTGGAAGGTTCTTCCACATGCACGACTTTGGTAGCGCTAACACTGCCTGCCCTGTTTGTAGCTGTCAGGGTGTAAGTGGTGGTTTCTTCGGGGAATATTCTCTGGCTGCCGGTCAGACCTGCAGTCCCTATCCCTGGTTCAATGACAACTTCCGTAGCATCGGAAACACTCCAGATTAAATTGGAACTCTCTCCTTTCGCGATGACATCGGGATCCGCATTAAAAGAGGCGATAGAAGGCAAGCCATCAGAAGGCAGGTTTTCTGAAGAGGATTTTTCTTCCGAAGCTGGCAGATTCTCAGCAGGGGTTGAAACCTTTTCTTCCTCAGATGTCATGTTCTCTTTAGGAGGCAGAGGATTTTCTTCAACTGTAACCGTGCAATAGGCCACATCTTCTTTATTGCTATTTGAAGCTATGAGCTTATATGAAGTGGTAGTTGAGGGAGATACGTTCAATGTCCCGGCGGGTTCTACGGTCCCGATATCAGGCTCTATATTAACGTTTGAGGCCCCTGAAACGTGCCAGTTAAGGACAGCACTTTCTCCTGGTTTGATGGAATTCGGACTTGCATCAAAAGAACTGATAAGCAGATCCTTTTCTTCAACCTTAACCGTGCACGTAGCTATTTTTTTATCCCCTTCGCTTGAAGCCATCAGTTTATAAGTCGTTGTTTCAGAAGGAGATACAGAAAAAGATCCGTTTGAATTTACGGCTCCGATATCAGGTTCTATAGTAACATTCGTTGCCCCTGATACATCCCAGCTTAAAACAGAAAGTTCTCCTGGTTCGATTATTTCAGGACCCGCATCAAAAGAATTAATCCCCACTGCTGATGCAGGGAACAGGACTTTAAGAGCAATGGCTATACTCAAGATGGTACCAAGTAATTTTATGGCTTCTGGCAATGAGCTCCATAAAGTCCTGACATGATCCAATACTGACTTTTTATTGTCCTTTTCATCCATAAATAGACTCCGGGAAACCTGCAATTCAGTATAGAGCAGTCAGTTATCGCCGAAAAATCATATTATCGTGAAGGGAAAAATCGGCTTTAGAGCTTTATTCGAAAATAATCATTATTAAAAACTTGATATATAACTCTGGTTTCCCATATTAATTTTTGTTTCCCATATTAATTTTTAGATTTAGACGTCCAGAATCCTTATTCAAGACTATAACTGACGCTTCACGCTGTGCAGATTATTAATTATACATTTTTAAAGCCGAAGCAAAGATTATAGCAATTGTTAAATAATACCATATATATTAATTTTGGCTTATACTTTTAAAAAATAATAAAAGGCTTCCTAAATGAGCGGGCACTTGTGCTTGAATTCTCAAAGATTCCTTTCCAGCTTATTCAGTTCCTTTTCAGCTTATTCAGTTCTTTTCCAGCTTATTCAGTTCCTGGATTCTCAACTCCACAATGCCCATAGCATCTTCAAAGAGCTGTCTGTTAATTTCGATCCCGAAGTATTTTTTGAGCTTTTCTTCAGGAAGCATCGTTGAACCTGCAGAGAGGTAATCAATGTAGTTTTTATTGAAGGTTTCCGGTTTTTCTTTGTATTGTTTGAAGAGAGCAAGAGTTATTGCCTTTGAAATCGCGTAATTAAAAGTATAGTAGTTATTTGTCAGGTAGATGTGGCTAATGTAGGTCCATTCCGCAGAGTCTTCTGTGTAATATTCGATGGATTTGCTCCTGTATTCCTTAGATAGGTCTGTCCAGAGGGCGTTGAGTTCAGCTCCGCTGACCTTCCCGTTTTCAGAGTATAGCTGGTGGGCCTTATATTCGAATTCCGTAATCATGGGCTGGCTGGTAAAGTAGTTCTGGTATTCACCTATATGCTGGGCAAGCACAGCAACTGCTGTTTCCTTATCGGAGTTTTCAATAATATAATCAACAAAGAGTTCTTCATTGAAAGTCGAAGGGACTTCCATTTCGTAAATCTGGCCCGAGCAATAGAAATAATCCGTGAAATTGCCCATCAGATAGAAATTAATTCCATGCCCGAGTTCGTGAGTAAGGGCCTTCTGGTCACTGATAATGCCGTTATAGTTCATGAAAATCAGAGCAGGGGACTTCAGAGCACAGAGCCCGTAACAGTAGCCTCCTGGCTGTTTTCCGTGCTCTGGGTCAGGATATACATCTATGAAATTTCCTGTTACCATTTTTAAAAATATTTCATTGAAACTGGAGTCCATCCTTGAATAGGATTTCTGGATCTCCTGCAAAGCATCTGTGTAAGTATAGTTTTTACCGGGTTGATCCGCCAACTGCAGCATAAGGTCATAAGGCCTGAGCGTTTCAAGCCCGAGCTTTCTCCTCCTGAACTCGTTATAGTCCTCAAATATATCTTTCCTTTCCTTGAAAACCGTGTTCATATCCTCAACCTGGTCTTTTGTGAGGTAAAAGTTGTACAGGCTGGATTCATAAGAGTCCCTGTATTTTAGCTCTCTTGCAATAAGGTCGTCAAGCCGTGCCTTTTCGGAATAGAGAGATGTCATCGAGCCAGATTCGGATATAAGGTGGTAAAACCTCTTATCATAACACCTTTTCCTGTTTTCCCTGCTCCGGTCTGTTGAAAGCAGAGTACCGTAGGACTGAGAGTTGACCTGAAATTCTTCCCCGCTCTCAAGAGTTATATTCCCTGCCATAGTGACTTCATTGGTAATCTTAGAAAGGGCCTCAGTTTCCAGTTTCATACGCTGATTTTCGATTTCTGCAAGATACACAGCCTGGGCTTCATCCACCGGCCTGTGCTCTATAAACCTCATATAGTTTGCTTCAAGGAAAGGCCGGTATGCCTCAAGTCCGGGCTCTTCGGAAAAGAGCTTCTCCCACTCCTCTTTATTGAGAGAGGTCAATTTTACGGTTGCAAATGAACTGGCCTTTTTATCTTCTGTGATCAGGTCCTGAGATTCCGCAAGAAGAGAAATAAAAAACTTATCATTCACGTTTTTACTGAGCTGAGTATAAGCGTAAATATAGAGAACGTCAATAGCTCTTGAAAACTCTTTTTCAGTTTCAAGATAATTCAGTAAAACCGGCCCGGACAGTCTCTCAAATTCCTGACGGAAAGTCCGGTTCATTTCTTCTGATTTCTTTTTTAGTGATCCAAGCTTTTCCAACGCATCTTCCCTGCTGCTGAAAAGATAGGAATTGTTCCATTTCGTAGTAACTTCATCAGTATTAAGTTCTTTATTTATTTCCATAAAATTCTACCCCTAATAATTATCAATTTATAACTGTGAACGTAATACGCAGGACTGAGAATATATACGGACTGGTTCATATTAACCTGATGTCCAGAAAGGTCCAAAAATGAAGTCAAAAACCTCAAATTCATAATCATCCAGGCTGAGTGCAGGTTAAGAAATCAACTTGAAGTAGAAAGACCAGCCGGGTCAAATTATTTATATCCGCTCTCTCATTACTGTTTCAAAAAGATGAGTTCTTAAAAAGGTAAGTTCTATGAACTGTTGTGAACTACCCCACGCTAAAGCTGTGTGGCTTCCTGGTTCATCCC
>DUGS01000196.1:9311-11331 GCA_013331265.1 Methanosarcina sp. | reverse complement strand
CTGTAAAAGCGCAGGCAGCGATTCTAATGACCGGGGAGAAGGTAGATAAAAAAATTATTGAAGAGCTCAACTTCGTAAAGAAGCAACTTGCAGAAATAAAGGAGCATATGGTGGATATAGATATGCTTCTCACCGCAGAAGAAAAAAAGCTTGTTTTCAGAAGTTTTGAGAATGAGGCAAAAGGAAGGCTTGTACCGTTAAAAATGCTTGAAAAAATGAGGATCTAAAGAAGAAACTTAAATAAATAGTGTCTAAAGAAACGCAAAATGAGGATCTTAAATGTTCGAAGTTTTTTTTGATATCCCAGCACAGGATTTTATGAAGGAAGCAGATGAGAGTACACATGTCCGTATAAGGGAAACCCTCGAAGAGCTTGCTCTTGACCCCGTGCCCCAGGGCGCAAAAAGAATAATCGAAAGCCAGGAAAAATTATTCCGTTTTCGGTCCAGGCATTTAAGGCTGCTTTATAGAGTTGATTACGAAAAACGAACCCTCGTAGTTATTACAATAGAACCCCTGAGCCGAATGTACCGTTGAATTGAAGCCAGTGTTAAATAACTAACTAAATATATATCTAACTGAATAAATAAAAATTCTTAACTAAAGTTACATGATCTCAAAATCTAAAAAGCTGCCTTTTCAGCCAGGGTTCTGAATATATTTTTATAGAATGATGCACTATTTTCAATATTTAAAAAAGTGGTTATAAATGGTACAAATCAAGTCTTTAAATAGTGTATCTCTGGCAAAAGTCCTCGGGCTTATGTATCTAATTCTTGCGGTTATAGTTTCGCCATTCATTATTGTTATGGTGAGCTTGGAAGAGTCTATTGGTTTTGCTGAGAGTATATTTGTTATTTTATTTTTTGTTGCCTTTTATGGAATCGCAGGAGGAATAGGAGGGTTCCTTATTGGAGTCGTATATAATTTCATCGCAAAGAGGTTTGGTGGTATTGAAATAGAGATTGAAACTACTGAATCTAGGACCTCAAGCTGATTTGAAATTGACTTAACACTGGCTTAAGATTGGTTTAAAAAGTCATATATTTCTATTATTTTTTCCTTTTGGCAGGCTGTTTTCCAAAAACTCGGTTATAAGACTTACTTCATTTTCCGGGCTCAATGAATTCCTGTAGTATTGCATTGTCTTTTCCTGCCAGCTGCCGGAGAGAAAAAGAAACTTCATGCTAATTGGCTTGAGAGCTGGGCATACGGAACCTCTGGTCTAAGCCTGTACAGGAATTTGCCTCGACCAGGAAACAGCCAGAGGGAATTATTCAGATTTTGGATATAAAAAATTGTTTGTTGTTTATGTTAGTTGTTACTGTTAAGAAAAGTCAAACTCTGTTATAGTATTTCTTTTATGCTACAGAGATAATATAAGGTTTTTATATGTCCAAATACATCCTGACAGCAAGCCAGATAATAAACCATCCAATAGCCGAGAGTAAATTATTCCTGAATTCTGTCTCCATATATATATAAACTCTTTACTCATATTTATATTTTTTTCTCTGTGGAGTAGTCTCGGTCATACTTAAATCTATAGAGAAAATCTCCCTTTTTACTCCTGAAGCTTTTATCAGAATCGAAATAAATCCTCACTCTGAGACATTATTTTTAATATATACGGGCTCACTGTAAAAAACTAACAATTATGAATGTTTGTGATGAAAAGTTACATATTCTGTGAATTATTTCTTATAAAGTTTTATACATTTATGATATTTATTGTATATATAAGAAAAATCATAATGAGCAAAATCCGGAAAATAAATAATCTTCCAGATTTGATCCTATCAAAAGCAAGTACAGGTGCCCTATAATATGCCACAGACCATTCCTTAAGGCTACTGCTTCATAGATGCGGTGTTTATCACTTGCGAATCAAGGATGGTTATGAACCAATTAATTGAAGTTTCTTCTTTATCAAATCTTGATTTTAATATTATATGTGCTAATTTATATATATTTTAAATTTTATAGATATTTTGTGACAATAATGTTGAAACAATAATGT
>DUGS01000196.1:3935-9088 GCA_013331265.1 Methanosarcina sp. | reverse complement strand
AACAATAATGTTGAAACAATAATGCTGAAACTGTTTTTTTGACTGCAGAGTTTTTGATAAAGGGAGAAAATGGGTGTATATGGAGATCACGCGGATAATTCCTGTGACACCTGCTGCCCGAAATAGCCGACTGGACAGGACAGCAGAGCAGAATTGTATTTTCTCTATGAAGATTTACTCTGTATTACTATAGAAAAAAATTAGCAGCAAGAGAAAGATTGGGGGATGTTAATATAAATACAAATACCAGTTCAACACCGGCCAAAGTTCTAATTTACAGCACTGCTGCGGTTCTCCTTACACTTGGTATGAAGGCGATTTCAGATATACTGGTACCTGTTTTTTTCGCTCTGTTTGCGTATTTAATTTTTTCTCCTCTGGTTCGCTGGCTCATGAAGAAAGGGGTTCCGGGAAAGGTCAGCGTTTTTCTGGTGATCATTATTTTTATTTTTGTTTTTGTTGGAACCGCAATTCTGTTTGCAAACTCTTTACTCCAGCTCAGTGGCAGGATTCCAAGCTATGATTATCAGTTGCAGAGCATTCTCAACAGTATTTCAACATATATGCCTATATCCGGAGCTAACGTGGAATCGGTCCTGCGCGATGTTGCAGCATTTGCTTTCAGAGTGTCTGGGAACGTTATCTCAGGAGCTTTAAATGCCGGGTCAACAATTGTGCTCATTTTTATCACTACAACATTTTTACTTCTGGATTCTGCAGGTGCGCCCGAAAAGGTGCAAAAAGAAGTTGAAGATCAACCAGTCCATCTTTTGCGGTTTACCGAATATAGCAGCAACGTCGTAAATTACATGCTCCTGAGGACTGAGACCAATTTGGTTGGTGGCATTGGAGTTGCCATACTTCTCCTTCTAGGTGGCATAGATTTTTCTCTCCTCTGGGGTCTCCTGTTCTTCATTTTCGGATATATCCCTTATCTCGGCTTTTATCTGGCATCCATTCCGCCTATGTTCCTTGGCCTATTCAAGTACGGACCTATAGGGGCACTGGGTGTCCTTGTTGGTATTACTATAATCAATGCGCTCGTAGAAAATGTCATCTTTCCATCTCTTGCAGGAAAAGGCCTTAAATTATCTCCTATGATTGTATTTCTTTCTTTATTTTACTGGTCTTATGTGCTTGGGACTGCAGGTGCACTGATTGCCGTACCCCTTACAATAGTTGTAAAAATAGTTCTGGAAAGTTCCGAGGGGACACACTTTATGGCTAAACTGATGGAATCAAGCGGGGATAGATGTCAGGATGAGGAAAAAATTATAGAGAATTCTTCTTAAAGTCCTGGCGATTACTAGAGCAGAGAAAAGAAAAAGGGAACTCAGGGGAATAAAAACAATATTTAAAACCCTCAGAAAGTTTATTCCAGGGTATGAAGTCAAATCTGATTTTTTCAGTTTTCTGGCAGTTTTTGATCTTATGTGTATTTTTATATGTGCTCAATTTTATATAAACTGAATTTTATATATGGCATTGCTAATGCTGCTGAAACTGTTTTTCGGGCACTGGGTTCCATTTCAGGGAAAAAGAAAACAGTCATCCAAAATGAAAGAGTAAAAAAGAACATCAAGAGGGGGAAAACAAATGACCGAAGCAATGTATGGACCTATGCAGATGTTAGTTATCGCATTCGAAAACCCGGAATTCCATGGCCAGATCCGTCGAGAGCTTAAGTCAGTCATGGAAAAAGGAGTAGTCAGGCTCATTGATCTGCTGTTCGTATGGAAAGATGAAAAAGGGAACATCAAGTCCATGGAAGCTACACAGCTGGACGAAGAAGAAAAAATAAGGTTCGGAGCCGTCGTGGGAGGGCTCATAGGGTTTGGGGCCAGAGGCAAAGAGGGAGCCATAACAGGAATGGAAGAAGGAGCTATGGCAGCAGCCCAGGAGAACTATGGAATCACTAAAGAAGATATTCTGGAAATTACAGAGGCTATCCCTGAAAATACTGCTGCTGCTATTCTTATTATTGAACACCTCTGGGCAAAAGAGTTAAAACAGGTGCTTCGTGACGCAGGAGGGGTACTGATCTCACAGGGTATGATCACACCAGAGCTGTTAATTCTGGTAGGGGAGGAACTGGCAGAAGCAGTAAAATTCGCAGAGAAGAAAAAAACGGAGTCTCAGGCAGCGACTGCAGTCTGAAAAACTGCCAGGAAACGGAAAATTGAAGCTTGAACGCGAAAATACCCCGTTGCTTGCGGCTGAGTGCGCCAGTGCAACTTTGATTATTTTAAGTTTCGTTGACATATTATATAAGTTTACAATGTCCAGTTAGAATAAGAATCTAATTCCAGTTAGAATAAGAATCTAATAAGAGAATGAGGTTAACAAGAATAAATGAAAGTGTCTTAAATCATAAAAATAATCCATTTCAGCAGACCCAATAAAATTAATCAACATGCATAAAATAATATGTATAATAAGAACAATATATCAAGCAAATTATAGAACAACGAGCTTGGGTAGATCTCGAAGGTTCAGTTGGGGGTTAACAGTATAAAATTAAGCGGTAGATACCTGGAAAGAGGTTTTTAAGACAGATAATCTAAACATCCGGGTTTATATCGATGTTATTCAAAAAAATTAATTTTTACTATCTGGATAGCTCAGTATAATGGAAGGATATCAGTACGTGTGAGATCTGTAAGATCACATTGCATGAAAATCATATATAGCTTTCCTGTAACGAACTGACTATTCTTGACCCCCGTACAAAATGGCTTGAGGGATTTAAGCAGGCCTTTTTCCCAGCTGCTATGCTGCTACATATTTAGGACATTCGAAAGTGTGTAGCCCTGGGAAGAAGACATGATTGACCCAGCTTTTTTAAGATTTACAAAACGATAGTGGAGATTATGGTTTCGCCTCAATTGGTGAACTAAAGTGAAAACACAATAAGCAACAAAATATGTGACATAAAAAGGGGGTTGGATTATAGCAACTTTAACAGTCCTGAAGTTTGAAACTGCTAGTGGTGCTGAAAAGGCACTTCATGTGGTTGAAGATCTAAATAAGAAGCAACTGATCACCCTGCAGGATGCAGCCATAGTCAGCTGGCCTGAGGGAAAGAAGAAACCAAAAACCAAACAGATAACCAGTATGTCTGGAGTAGGTGCACTTAGCGGAGCATTTTGGGGTATGCTATTTGGCCTGATTTTCTTTGTCCCAATATTTGGCATGGTTGTCGGAGCCGCATTGGGAGCACTAACCGGTTCCATGGCTGATGTAGGGATCAGTGATGATTTTATCCGGTCAGTCCGCAGCAAAGTTACAGAAGGCACCTCAGCCCTCTTCTTGATGACCAGCGATGCCGTAAAGGACAAGGTAGCAGAAGCTTTCAGGGAAATGAATTTTGAACTCATCGCTTCCAATCTGTCCAGGGAAGAAGAAGATAAACTGCGTGCTGCCTTTGCCGAGGAAGAAGCAATTACGGCATAATGAACTTTGAAATAAAAATGAATTCGGGGAGAGAAGCGAAAAGTAAGTTACCTCTCCATTTTTACTTTTATGCTTTTCGGCAGGACCAGTATCCGGTAAAACAGGGGATATGGCCCCAATGAATTAAAGGTTAGCAGTAACTCTTCAGCAGGTTTTCCAGGAAAATCCAGACCTTTTCAATCGAGGGAATAAAAACCCTCTCTGCCGGAGAATGAGGGTCTTTTATAGTAGGGCCAAAGGAAATCATATCCATGCCTTCGTATTTTGAGCCTATTATCCCGCACTCAAGCCCGGCGTGCACGACTTCAATTTCAGGCTCTTTGTCAAATGTCTGGAGATAAACCTGCCTGCATTTTGAAAGCAGAAGTGATTCTATATCAGGCTCCCAGGCAGGGTACCCGGCGTCGTGCTCAACTTCTGCCCCGGCAAGCTTTGCCACAGCTCCCACTTTTTTGGTAATTTCTGCCAGCCTGGACATGACAGAACTGCGCTGGCTTAAGAGGATTTTTATCTCTGTTTCCCAGGTACGCACGGTTGCAAGGTTGTTTGAGGTCTCCACAAGCCCCGGAATCCTGTCTGACATCCTGTAGACTCCGTGGGGAAGTCCGAGGAGCAGCCCTACTAGCTTCTCTTCAGTCCCGGATGAAAAGACCAGGTTTGCAGGGACTTCCTTTCTGGTAACCTTTCCTCCGGAACTTTCAAATACGACCCCGTGTTCAACTTCCCTGAAACTCAAAACAATTTCAGGGTCGGTTTTCACATATTCGGACCTGAAAGTTTTCCCAAATACTGAAACAATATTCTCAGCCTGTTCGAATTTCGCCCTATCAAGAGCCACAAAAGCATCCGTAAAATTCGGGATAGCATTATGGATGCTTCCCCCGCTCAGGAAGGCCAGCCTGATATATTCCTTTCCCACCTGCTCCCGAAGCCCGGAAAAGACCCTGGCAAAAAGCTGAACCGCATTAGCCCGCTGCCTGTTGATCTCAGATCCGGAATGCCCCCCTTCCAATCCCTCTATCATAAGCTTGAAGAGCCCAAACCGGCACCCCTTTCCATACTCAAAGGTTTCCCACTCAAGCGGCAGCGTGATCCGTGAATTCTTCCCTCCGGCACACCCTATGACAAATTCTCCTTCATCCTCAGAGTCCAGGTTCAGCAGAATTCTGCCATCAATAAATCCCTTTTCAAGCTCCATAGCTCCCGTCAGTCCGGTCTCCTCGTCAACCGTAAAGAGTAGTTCCAGAGGTGGATGAACTATATCCCCGTTTTTCCCCGCTTCTGCCAGCACCAGCCCCATGGCAAGTGCGATCCCATTATCCGCCCCAATTGAGGTCCCGTCTCCCTTTACCCAGTCCCCGTCATACACACACCTGATAAGGTCCCTGGAAAAGTCATGGTTCGAGCTCTTGATCTTCTCGCAGACCATGTCCATGTGCCCCTGCAGTACAATAACAGGAGAATCTTCATATCCGGGAGTAGCCGGGACTTTGATGAGGACGTTGTTTACAGCATCGGTTTTTACCTCTAAACCGATGGATTCTGCCCACTCCTTTAGCCAGAGGGAAAGATTTTTTTCATGTTTCGAACATCGCGGAATTCTATTAATTTCTTCAAAAGTTTTGAGAATTTGTTGGGTTTTTGGGTGCATGAGGAATCAGCTCGAATTGTCAAGGTTAAGAAATTACCATGATTAAGAA
>DUGS01000196.1:2176-3730 GCA_013331265.1 Methanosarcina sp. | reverse complement strand
TACCATGATTAAGAAATTACCATGGTTAAGAAATTACCATGGTTGAGATATATGATTTAATAGAGTACTTCTTTCAGAGCCCGGCTTTTCTATCCATATTGTTAGAACAGAGATTTAAGTTTAGTTCCTGTTTTTTGTTATCCTGCTAACCGGTTGAGATTCTTCCTGTAATTTCGGAAGAGCCTGAATACTATAAAAAAGTTATATAAGATTGTCCCTGTATCCTGAAAAATATTCTCCTTGTCAAAGAAACCTTGAAAGCTTTTTTATCGGTTCAAATTATTATCTAAAGAAAAGATCTTGCGCAGTTATATAAATAATATCCTTTTGGCATCGGTTAACGAATTTTATGCACAACTTTGAATACCACACATAGTGATTTTCCAACCGGATCCATTTAGATATTGCATAAAATAACATTAAGGGTTGGAAATTACCACAAATCTGTTCTCTTTTAGCTTCTCCAGAGCTGCCTCATCTGTCAAAACCACACGTAATGTGGAACTTTGCTCAAGGCACCCTCCTGTAAAAAGGGAAGCTAAAAAAATAAGGAATATTAAAAGAGTCACAAATGTGTTAATTCGATTCTTCATTCTTCCATATCGGTCGCTTTGGATCAGTATCTAATGAGCTTTGCTTGCTCAGAGAGTGGGTTTACCTTTTAAGTCTACAGGTTCAGATGCAGGTTCAAAGGTATTGTTTTGCAACCGAAGACAGTATTTGGGGGTCAAAATTTCAAAAAAATTAACTTTTTGTTTTAGTCTAATCAGGTATTTTAGATTATCCAAAATTCAGTTGAGTGAATTCAGCTAAAAAAATCAAATGAATTTATCTTCTCTTGTTCTGGAACGCTCCAAGCAGTCCGATTACGCAGTAAATCATTTCAAATCCAGGTATACTTATATTTTCTTTCCCATGGAGAACTGTGTTTTCTGTCTGCTCGGGTTCTGTTTTAATTTTGGATCCTGTACTCCCATTGTTTTGTTCAAAAACCTGAGCGTCATGTTCGGGCAGTATTTCAGTTACATTTTCTTTTGCTGTAACCCGGCCTGTTATTGCAAAGGGAGAGAATCCTGGGGTTTTGGCTGTAAAATACAGATAAGTGTCATCTTCTCTTGATAGGTTGGTTGGAAGCGAGTTCCATTTTGTGTCGTTGTACCTGTTCAACGTGATAGAGGACTGGTCAACGTCTTTATCCTTTATCCAGTCCTTTTCTACCTTGAAACATATAACTGGATTTTCTATCGAATTAGAATCTCCATACCCACTATTTCCAACCCAAAGATTAAAGTACTTATATATTTCGTCTGAAGGCAAGCCTGAAACCAGAGTGGATTTATTTTTCAACTGCTCGGCTATGGTTGTGGTCTTACCAACGGTCTTCTTTGAATCAAAGCTCACATATACAACGCAGGTAGCGTTCTTTGGGAAATCAAACTTTATCTCTTTTCCATTTGTAATGAAGACCTGGGATAGTTCCTTTACTTGAATGTTTTTTGCGGGTTCGGGAGAACCTCCCGCACCGCCACCACTGCCACTGCTGCTGTGGCTGCT
>DUGS01000196.1:0-1990 GCA_013331265.1 Methanosarcina sp. | reverse complement strand
CTGCTGTGGCTGCTTCCACTACTGTCACTATCGCCACTGTCGTCGTCATTTTCATCACTATTTAACACTTCAGATTCCGATTTTGAGGCATATATCGTATTTCCATATGGACCCATATCGATCCTGTTTCCATTGGGTTCAGGTTCGTTAGAATAATCAGATAAAGGATCTCCCGCATCGATGCACGAGGAGCTGATATTGTCTTTTACCCAACTGCTCCCATTCCAGCGGCCTACTTTTGACTTCAGGTGATAGTCGTGTTTATCCCTATCTGCGTACTGAGGATCTACTGTTATATCCCAGGGTGATGCCTCAACACCTGAATAGTCACCTCCTGCGTTGTTATAGAAAGAGTTGTTCTGGAGGACAAAAGAGTGTGTGCCTGTAAGCAGATTACATATTCCATATCCATTTTTTCCGTTTGATATTGTGCGAGTATTTGTTATTATGTTATTTTTTACTGTAACCACATATCCTGAACCTTTCAGAGACAAATAATAGGTATCATCCTGCACAATACCGTACCCGTATGCCCCATCAATCACGTTGTTTTCAATGAGTACACTGAATCCTTCTGAGAAGATTCCACCTGTTAATTCATTGTTTGAATTAGCTCCAGTATCATAAATCTGATTATGGTGGATGTGGACATTTGCTGAGGAAGTGGAATAATTTCCTGATCCGAAAACCAGAATTCCTGAAAGCGCAGTATTATGTATTACGTTATTATAAATCTCAATATCGTCCATTGCAGAATCCAGTCCGTCCTTCTGGATTTCAATACCTGCACCTCCGGAACCTTTAGAAGTAATAATGTTATTGTAAAAACTTGCATGATTTGTATTATATAATCTCAGTCCGCTGTTCGTTCTGCAGGTAATTGTGTTGTTGTAGGCTTCCACATCTGAACAGATAACGGCGTATAAAACATCATGTCCCAACAAGTATGCCTCATTATCATGTAATTTTATGTTAGAACAATTGGTAGTCCTTAAACCATCTCCGTGGTTATTGGTCATATACATATTATATACACTTATGTTCTGACAATCACTCAGGTAGATAAGATTGTAATAGCCATCTCCGCTAACCACATTTGTATTTCCTTCCCGGTTTCCATCAATGGTGAAACCGCGTATGGTAATATCGTGACTACCTGAGCTTCTTTCCTTAATCATTGGTTTATCTGATGACCAGCCAGCATTATTGACAAGCTTTATTGTTGCATTAGAATCTCCTTCAAGAATTGTGTTGCTGCCAATCTGAAGAGTATCATCTATGATATATGTGAAAGGCCCCTTGAGGTGAACTGTTGTATATCCCGCATTTTTGGTAACGTATGTAAGGGCCTCATTAATCTGTATCTGATCGTTATCTCCAGAACAATTGAAATCACCGCTGCCATCTCCCGCAACGTAGACTACTGGTGCAGGTGTCATGCACAAAGCAACAGGAACGTATGTAAGTATAAAGAAGCCTGTAAAAAAAAAGATTTTTAACGTCCGATTCAACAACTCTATCGCCATAATTATCTGCAGCCTGAATCCATAATTTACCGGTTCATCAATTCAACTTTTAGAAAAAATCAACGTCATTCAATATATTTTGGTAAATGGAACTGTTGAAAGACTTTTTCCCGAATCAACTATCAAAATTTATAGAGGTTTACATATTTGAAAATTTTTTACATTTTTGCATAACTATAACTACTTCGAACTTAGTATAAATATTTATCCAGTGCAAGTATCATATATAAAACAGCTGGGATGAATGCAAGTATAAAGAAAACGATTTTTAATAAATTATAGATTAAAAGTATGAAAACATAAGTTATGAATAAACAGAAATGTTTATTGTTTTGTTTTTCTCGTTAATCCCTGCGATAACCATAACCCTGAGAATAGGGATAGATTATTACTACGGGAGCGCAGAGGGTCACGAATACCCCATCCTTTAGAGGCTGTCTGACAATTATCTCAGTTAATTGAGG
>DUGS01000121.1:6290-19313 GCA_013331265.1 Methanosarcina sp. | reverse complement strand
AGTTACGATGTAATCGCAACAGTATGCGGTCCGTTTCACTCGCTGCGCTCGCTCAAGAGGACTAATTTAGAAGAGGAGTTTTTCAGTTTTTCAGATTCCTCTTCCTCTGGCTCTGTGTTTCTTCCAGTTCTTTCTGGAGGTCAAGCTTCTCTCCTATACTCCATAGAAGTTCGAACTCTTCGTTCAGGTTTTTTGCAAGGCCGCTGTCCCGGATTTTCACGACTGAAAGCACCCTGTCTCTGTCTGCCGGATGGGGCTGGAAAAGGACAACCACACTGTCATCAGCAATCCCAAAACAGGAGTTAAAGTTCTGGACCAGCCTTATATCAAGCCCTCTTTGCAGTTTTTCGAGGGTTTCTCCCTCCTGATTGGAAAGCATGGAGGTAAGAGCCCCGAAACGAGGGGAGACCATAAGCCGGATACGAACTCCTCTGTCAATAGCCTTTGTAATTTCAGGAAGCAGGTGGAAAACAATAGGAATTCCAAAAACCGGAGGAATGATACATACCGATTTTTTAACTTCTCCGTAAATAGAAACAGCAAATTTTTTTATTTCGGATTCTGTAATGGCGGTTGTCCAGAAGATCTCATCCTTCCGCTTCTGAGTGGGGACAGCTTTCAGGGCCTGCTTTGCCTCTTCGATAGAGCCTTTTAAAACCGCCATTTCTCTTTCGATTTCGGCTTTTTTCCTCTCAAAAATAGTGTCCAGAGAGATTTCAGGGTCTACAGCCCTGAACTTTTTGGGCCTTGACGCCTGGACTTCCACGAAACCTTTTCCAGTGAGGGACTCAAGGACAGAGTAGATTTTCCCGTAGGGCACCTCAGAATCCCTGTATACGGCGCTCGCTTCGGAAACACCGAGTTTCAACAAAGAAAGATAGGCAGCTGCTTCATAAGCATTAAGGCCGATTTCCTGCAGGAGCCGTTCATTCTGCATGTGGGAATCTTGGATTTAATATCTTAAAACAGTTTCGAAAAAGAAATGCATAAGAGAAAAATACCGACATCTCATGCAAAAAAACGTTTCTGTTCTCGGAAATATCCAGAAAAAATGTTCCAGATCTGAAGTTATTTCAATTTATATTTCAGTTTATTTCAGTTTTATTTGAGTAATTTCAGCGCATCTCTGCAAGCTGCTACGGCCGGCGCCCCCGAGGTTATGAATATGACGTCCATAACTTCCATTATTTCCTCTTTGGTAGCGCCATTCTTGAGGGCACTCTGCATCTGTACAACAGTACACCTTTCACACTGCTTGGATGCAACAACTGCAAGTGCTATCAGAATCTTAACCTTTGCAGGCAGGGCACCGTCTGACAACAACCTCTTATTGCATCTGTTATATTTTTTCAGGGATTCACTGTCAAGACATCCAAGTATCTCAAGAATATGCGGAGTAAATCCCAGTTTCTCACTCATACTTTCCAGCAATTCTTCATGTTCCAGGTCTTTATGCTCTTCCATACTTGTTAACCCCCATTTAAAGTCATTAATATCTATGTGCATATTATTTATTTACTCCTGATTATTTATCTATTCCTGAAGCTCTAAAATGCGAGCTCGCAAAAAAGCAGACTGGAAGAGAATAAAATATAGCCAGAAACAGGAACGAAGTCGCGTTTCTAAATATTAATAAAAGAGTGGGGAGAGTAATGAGACCAGCCGACGATCTGAAAGAAGAACACAGGGCTGTCAAATTGATGCTCAGAATCCTTGACAGCATATGCACAAATATAGAGTCAGGAAAGAGTGTCGAACAGGAGCACCTTGAGAGACTCGTAGAGTTCATGAAAGTCTTCGTTGACAGATGCCATCACGCAAAGGAAGAGGTATATCTTTTCCCTGAAATAAAAAAGGCAGGAATCCCAGGAGCAGAAGAACTAATCGGTTCTCTTTTGAAGGAACACAAACAGGGACGAGAGCGTGTCAGCAGAATAGAAGAGGCAGTTTCCAGAAAGGAATGGAACAGAAAAGGCTCGGCAATGGTAGAGAACTCAAGGGCATATATTCAACTTTTGACTCTACACATCGAGAAAGAAGAAGACGACCTTTTCCCAATAGCTGATACTTACCTTGGGCCGGGAGTGCAGGAGAAGCTGCTTGACTCTTTTGAGGTTATAGAAAATGAAGAAATAGGTGCAGGAAAACATGAGGAGTTCCATATGTTACTGCACAGCCTCAGAGATATATATGTGAAGTCCGAGTGAAAAAGTAAGAAATCAGCCATGAATCAAAACTGGAAGGCAGCGAGTACATACCCAGATGCTCTCCATCCCGAGTCCCGTCTCGGGAGGACGGTGTCCTTTTCGCTGCGCTCAAGAGGACTAATTTATGGCAAGCTATATTATCAATGGATCAAGCGGGGAAGACATCGAGTACACACCCAGATGCTCTCCATGTTGTGCCTGAGGGGCATGAGATAGTGGGTATCCTCTCCGGCTCCGCACTGGAAGCAACGGATAGAGATGTCTTTCTTTTTTGGCTGGGACTCGGCTTTTTCCCTGTTAAACTCAACTGTGTGCCTTTCTTCGATGGAGAGAGCACCTTCGGGACAGATACCAATGCAGTAGCCCATACCATCACAGAGTTCTTCGGATACGACTTTTGCTTTTCCGTTGATTATTTGAATGGCGCCTTCAGCACAGGGTGTAACGCATTTTCCACAGCCTGTGCATTTTTCTTCATCGATTTTTATAATTAACCGTTTTACCATGAAAATTGACCCCCTTTGTGTTTATGCGATATATAAAAAAATTAAGAGGTGTAGAAAAAAATCAAATATCTGTTAACATTAGCTGCCGTTTGAAATCCGGTAAATAACCTTCCCTGTACAGCACGTTTTTATAATCATCTATTATTTTACTCATTTTGCAGGTATATTTTATGAAATCCGTGCCCACATCCCCTTTAAATAGTATTCTTTCTGCTTTTTCCAGAAGCTCCGGATAAATAAATACAAGTTCTTCTTTAGTATGCAAAAAAAGAGCAGAAAAATCTCTGTGGATGCCCATGCTTCGTTTTAAGAGCTCGGAATTTAAGCTATCTTCAGAGATATAATTCTTAAATTTTAGATAGGCATTAAAGTTCGCTATATTCTGATTTAAAGAGTTCAGAATCAAATACAGCATGCTGTCGGTTTTAGGAAGAGGTAGATCCTGGAGCTCAGGGTCCGCACCTTCGTAATTATCATCTTCTTCGTTATTCCAGTCCCGAGTTGTATCATTGGTCATTTTTATTACCCTGGTTTATTCTTAAGTTGTATTTTCACCACAGACCTCAGATGAAAAAATAATTTAAAGAAGGTACGGCGAATTTTAACCCTGGTTCCCAGGCACAGGAATAATCCCTAGCTGCTGCATCAGACCAAGGAGATTAGCCTCACCCCATAACTCAGCAATCTTACCGTCTTTAATGCGGAAGATCTCTATACCAGTCATGGTTATTGGCTTTCCTGTAGCCGGCAGACCCATAAAATCACCTTTATGTACGCCGCGAGCTGTGAAACGAGCAGCCACGTTGTTGCCCTCGGCAACCATATCCTCAATTGTAACATTCAGGTGCTCAAAGGCTGCCCTGCATGCGGTAATTACTTCATTTATCCCCTCGATTCCTGGAGAAGCAGGGAGAGGAACATGCAAAGTGAAATCAGGTGACAGCAACTCATCAGCAGCATTTATATTTCCCTTAGAAGGGCCCTCTTCAAAGAATCGGCGAACTATTGCTTTGTTCTCTTCTGTAGACATATTTCCTTCATCCGTGTTTTTATCTGGCTCGTTTTGATACCTTTGCAACAGGTCTCTTTTATCAAAATATAAAATTCAGTGATGAGTGCCTTCCACAACTTTTATGCCTGCATCCTGAATTGTCTTTTTTATACTATCCAGGTTAGGACATTCAGGATAAGTGTCTTCCATAAGCATGCAGGAACTGAGGTGCACAACATCAAGACCGTATTTTTTGAGGGCATTTACCAGACGATACACTCTCCTTCCAGAACAGCCTCCGCATGTGAAAAAGGCGATCATCTGTGTATTTTCATCATAGGTCTCAAAGTGAGACTTTCTTTCGTTGAAAGCCTTAAAGCAGCCTACGCCCGGGCAGGCTTCTGAGACAATGTCACAGCGGACGACTGCGATTTTTGTTGGCTTTGTATTCTCAGTCAATGTTCAACAGCCCTTAACAACCTTTAAAGTTCAATCTCACAGCATGCGAGTGGACTCCTTCTGCCTCGGTGCTTTTACAACAAGTACCCTGAAAATTCCATCCCCGGGATTCAGGAGACTGTGTGGGATTTTTGCAGGGCTTTCGATCAACATGTCCCTGCTCACTTCCTGCTGTTCATCGCCGATTTCGACAACGCCTTTTCCTTCAAGAATATAGAAAAAGACGTCTGTGGGAGTGATGTGCTTTTTTAAGGCTTCCCCGGGCTTGAGTTCGATATGTACTGCCTGGGCATATTCCGTATCATAGAGCATCCTTACGCTAACATTGTGAGGGTTAGGCTTTTCCGGTGATGATTTCATCTCAATAACTTTCATACAATTATCCCCTTTCTGACAAACTTATTACCGCATATGTTACTGCTTTATTAGCTACTGTTTTTTGTCAGAGTACCCTGATTGTTTTTAACTGGCACCCATTTATCCCGTATTATAACATTCTGGAATCCGTTTAATATATGTCTGACCGCTATAAACTTATTATATCAGTCTCCAAACCAGCTTTTTCATATTGAATTCAGATCTGGCAGAGTACTGAGAATCTTAACCTCAAGCCCTGAAAGGAAACAGGGCTTGAGAGTTGTGGAGGAAACATCTACACAGTTGCTCGCGGTCAAACATCAGATGTCAGAATCTTAATAAAACACCTGTAAGGCAAAAGATCTGCAACTTAAAATGTAAGTTACAACCCAACCCGCTTTTTAAACTCGTCCAGACCCATATCTTCAATAAACTTTCCAAGCCTCTTTTTTGTGCCGGAAGTTTTGTAGAAGTTAAGGATTCTGTCAACAACCTCAAGGACCTCAGCTTCGGAGAGGTCCTTTGCTACAACCTGGGCAAGCCTGGGCATTGCAGCAGCAGAACCCCCGACCATCAGGTTGTATCCCTTCGCAGTACCCATTACCCCTATATCCTTGATCGCAGGTTCTGCACATGAATTAGGACAGCCGCTAACCCCAATTTTCAGTTTGGAAGGCATCGGCATCCCGTGATATTTCTCATCAAGTTTGAGGCCAAGGCTTACAGCATCCTGTTTTCCCTGCTTGCAGAAAGTTGTGCCCGGGCAGAACTTAACGCTTCTTACACAGAGCCCTATGGCTGCTCCGGGTTTCATGTCAAGGTCAGCCCAGACGTTATCAAGGTCCTCTTCTTTCAGGCCCACAATTGCGATTCTCTGTGCAGAGGTCGCTTTCAGAGCAGCTGCCCCGTACTTTTTCGCAACTTCACCGATTTTTATTAGAGTATCGGGGTCCATGATTCCGCCAGGTAAGTGGGGGGCTATTGCATATGTCTCACGGTCTCTCTGAACAATTGCACCTTTTTCCGGTAAATTGTCTTTCACGGTTGATCCTTTCTCCTTATCTTTTTAATTGGAGTTTTACAGTGTGCTCAAACTGCTATGCAACTGAACATCGGCATATCATTTAAAAGAATTTTATTATAAAATTTAGCTTTATAATAGTATCCTTTTGATACCAGTATATTAGAGATACTAATTTATATATCAGACAGTTTCTATCTTTATACCATGAAAGACTGCACAGTCTATAAGACCATGAATATCATCGGGAAAAGGTGGACCATTCATATTCTCCTTGAGCTGCACAAGGGAGAAAAGAAAGAAAAGCGCTTCAATGAGCTGAAAAGAAAACTTGGATACATAACCCCAAAAATCCTTTCGGAAAGGCTTACGGAGCTTGAAAACGAAGGCATGATCGCAAAGAAAGTTGACGACTCCACAAATCCCCCGAAATCCGAATATTACCTTACTGAAAGCGGAATAGATTTTGTAAAAATAATACAGGCAATAAAACGCTGGGGGCTAAAGTGGAAATTCCAGAACGAAGAATGCGAAAAAGCCATCTGCATGTACTGTGACCACTGAGAACCTGAAGAAGATATGAAGAAAAGACTGCTCATTCCCGACGAAACCTCTTGTTTTCTATATTGAAATTGATTTATACCAGCGAGCCCTAGCTTATATTAGGTAAGGGGAACGGCTCTGGATGAAAACGTAGAATTTCAAGGCAAATATTTTAGGAAACAAAGCCTCAGCCTGCTGGTCAAAAAAGCATCAAATATAGCCTCGATTGATCCATAGCCTCGATTGATCTGCACAGACATGTACTATCGGAGGCAACAATGAGTCCAGAAGAATGCATTGACTTTTTCTTCAAGCCTGAGAGCATAGCCCTGATAGGGGCATCACCAAACCCTGAGAAACTCTCTCATACGATCCTGAGAAGCCTCCGGGAAATGAATTTTAAAGGAAAGATCTATCCTGTAAACCCTGGCTACGGAGAGATTGAGGGGCTCAAATGTTATTCGTCTCTCGGAGAGATCGAAGACAGAATTGATATTGCTATTTTTGCAGTCCCGGCTAAAGCTGTTCTCGAAATTCTGAACGGGCCTGTGAGTAATATAAAAGGAGCCATAGTTGTGAGCTCCGGCTTTAGAGAAACGGGACCTGGCGGAAAGAAAATGGAAGACGAACTGAAGGCTCTTTTAATAGAGAAGGGCATCAGGGCTATGGGGCCCAATTGCCTCGGGATATACGATACTGTATCAAACGTGGATACATTTTTTATAGAGCGGGAAAAGATAGAAAGGCCTGTAAGGGATGGAGTTTCCATACTTACACAGAGCGGGTCTTTTGCCGCTATGATTATGGATGAACTGGCAAATGAAGGGGCGGGAGTTGCAAGGGTTGTGAGTTACGGGAATAAAGTGGACGTGGACGAAAGCGACTGCCTTGAATTCCTTGCACGTGACGAAGCCACAAAGGCAGTTGCCCTTTACATAGAATCCGTAACTAACGGGCGGAAGTTCCTTGAAGCTGCCTCTGAATGTGTAAAAAAGAAACCTGTTGTAGCCCTAAAGGTTGGAAAAAGGGAGCCAGGGGCAAGGGCAGCAAGCTCGCATACAGGCGCTATCAGCGGGATGTATGAAGCATATGAAGCAGCTTTTCGGAAAACGGGCATAATAGAAGTTGCCAGTTACGAAGAGCTGAAGGACGCCTGCAAAGTCCTGAACAGGTATTCCCCTGTAAAAGGAAAAAGAGTCCTGATAATAACTGACGGAGGAGGTATAGGCATTTCCATTGCCGATGCCTGTGAAGAGGCAGGGCTCAGGGTTCCAGAAATTTCCGAAACCGCAGTAAGGAAACTGAGGGAAAAACTTCCGGCTTTTGCTTCCGTAAGAAACCCTGTAGACCTGACAGGCAGTGTGCGGGATGAACACTACGTTGCTGCCCTGCAGGAAACTCCTGCCGAAGAATATGACCTTGCAATTGTCAGCCTGATATGGGGCCCGCCTCTTCTTACCGAAAGTGTCGTGGAGAAAATCAAAGACTTTGCCGACAGCTTCGGAAAACCTGTATTAATCACTTCTTCTGGAGGAAAGTTCAGCCGGGAAATGGCTTCAGCATTTACAAAAACCGGGATGCCTATCTTTTTCTCTCCTGATAGTGCAGTAAGGGCGGCAGCAGTTCTGTGTGGAGGAAACGGCAGGCAGAAGTAAAAATGATTTACAGAAAAAAAAATAATAAACGAAAGTAAAAAAAATAAAGGGATGGGCCGGGAAATAACTCAAAGGTTATACAAAGCCCGGGGCGGAGGAAAAGATCGACCAGCGCCTGTATTTCATGGCCCTCTTGACTCTTACTTTGGCAAGTTCAACAGCAGCTTCCCTCGGCAGGATTCCTCTGGTTTTTGCAGCCTCCAGTACCTGTGCAGTATTGTTCCTAACCTTTTCTTCAATTAAATCGAAGGCTGTACATAGTGTGACCCCCTGATACTCCGAAGCCGCACAGATCACTCCACCTGCATTTGCAATGAAGTCTGGCACATAAAGAATCCCCTTCTCATAGAGTATTTTCTCCGCCCCTTCTGTGATAGGGATGTTTGCCCCCTCAACCACCAGTTTCGTGTTAAGAAGATGGACATTACTCTCGTTAATTACATCAGGGCGTGCTGCCGGAATCCAGACATCACATGGAACAGCGACAATTGCATCACGACCGAGTTTTTCACCATAGGGATAGTCAAGCACACTTTTTCCTTCATCCTTAAGCCTGATCAGGGCATCGACATCAAGCCCTTCAGGGTTATGAACTGCACCCCTGGAATCGGCAACTCCCACAAGGACAGCTCCTTTCTGGGCAAGGAAACGGGCAACATGTTTCCCAACTGCCCCAAAGCCCTGAATTACCACACGGGCTCCTTTCAGCTCCAAATCACAGTATTGCAGTGCAACTTCAGTTGAATGGAAAAGTCCCCATCCTGTAGCACCTACCTCATCAAGAGGGAGACCTCCCATATCGCAGGGCAGGCCTACAACCCTTCCGATCTCATCTTTTATGCAGGCCATACATACCTCATCCGTGCCCATGTCAGGGGCAAAGATATACTCCTCAGTATACCGGAGAGCGCTGGCAAGAGCACGCAGCAGCTGACTTTTCTTTTCCAGAGGCATTTTCGGGTCTCCGTATATGACAACCTTCCCGCCCCCAAAAGGCAGATCTGAAGCCGCATTCTTAAGGGTCATGGCTCTTGCCAGCCTGAAACATTCCTCAGTACTCACATCAGGAGCTATTCTTACCCCGCCAATGGCAGGTCCCCGTGCAACATTGTCAACTACAAGTACCGCTTTCAGGCCAACGGACGGTTCGTAAACATGGATTATTTTAAACGGTCCGAGTTCATCTGCAAATTTGAACATGTCCTCCATTAACGATATTCTCCTCTAATTTTTTCTCTGAGGTTCATGTGCTTTGAATCTCAGATTATTTCAGGATTATGTTATTTAAGGAATATATACTGCAGGACTCTATTATAGTTTCTGCCAAGTTAATTTCATTTATCTCGGGCATTCAAAGATATTTGTTTATTGAAGAAATCTGCAAGATCCTTCCCATTCGGGAGTTTTCGGACAACTCTACAGAATCAGGAACGTAGATAAGACACTCGGATGAGAAGGATACAGTTCAAGACAGAGTTAACAGGAGTTGTCATAAGGACAATTATTTCAAAAAACATATAGTATTCCATGAGATTAATAGTATGAAATACATTTATCAATATAAACTTAAAAAAATGTAATTATTTATAGTTACTTCCAGCTTTAGCCTTACTTCCCGATTATTTCTATGAAATTACCAGAGAATAGGAAAGGAGGGTAAAGAACAGGATGGTATCATGGGGTCAGTATTTAAAAGATCAGAGTTTTCCTGGAGAGAATACTTTTCAGACAAAAAGAATGGGGGACACAGGTTTTCGACTGAAGAATTTCTTGCTAAAGAGGCAAACGAGAAATTATTCCATCTAAATGGAGGAAAAACTCTCCTAGATTTTGGATGTGGAGCAGGGGAACTCCTTATATACTATATACCAAACTACGAAAGAGTTGTAGGAGCTGACTTTTCCAGATCTATGCTATTTGAAGCGGAAAAAAAAGTCCTGCAGCATAAATATGGGAACGTAGATTTAATTCTCGCTGACGACAGAACAATATGGGACGAATTAAACCTGAAGTTTGACAGAATAACCGCAACCGAAGTTGTCCAGTACTTTACACCTGAACAGTTAGAAAATTTTATTATCAATGCATCCGGACATCTGAATAAAGGAGGAAAAATAGTATTTTTTGATATAATTGATCCAAAGCTTTACTGCTTATGGAAAATCGGATGGTTTTCACAAAATTTCATATCCTTGAATATATTTGTCAGAGTATATACCGGCTGCGTAAGAAGGATACTGGCTTTTTTGAAAAACCAACCTGGTGACATAATAGGATATTCACACAGCCCTCATCTTATTAAAAAAATTGCCCATAGAAACGGTTTTCAGATGGAGTGCGTGAATTCAATGTATTATGAGTACAGGTACCATGCCATACTCTCAAAAATCGGCTAACTGAAGGATTCTTGATATTTATGTGGGAATATAGGGTTGAAGAAAAAAACAGGTGAAAGTTTCCGCTTAAGATACTGCCGCCTTCTCCATTGTTCTTGCCATCATATGTACCACTGTTTCCGATCCTGTTCAGTATTCAGCTTAAAGTACCTTCGTCCTTGTACATGTTTCGATTCCTTTTCAGTAACCCCAATTTCTGTTTCCATTTCTGTGATAGAAACCGTCGTTCCAGTTTCCGTTCCAGTTTCCATTCCAGTTTCCGTTCCAGTTTTCTAAGTTTCTGTTTCCGTTTCCGTTATAGAAACCATCATTCCAGTTTACTGTGTTTCGGCTCCCGTTTCCATTATAGAAGCCATCGTTCCAGTTTCCATCCCAGTTATCTATGTTTCGATTTCTGTTTTCATTATAGAAACCGTTGTTCCAATTTTCATTCCAGTTTCTATTGGAATTCATACTAACTACTGCAGCAGTCAATGATAATACCGAAAAGACTGACAGCTAAATAGCAAGCATCTTCTTTACCCGCATACCCATGTTCCAGTCCAACCCCCATATTATTCAATTTAAGCCGACATTAAATCACATTTAATACAAATTCTGAAGTAAGATTTAGGTTTTCTTCTCTGGATTTGCTGCAATCTGCTTGTATTGTCTGCCTTCCTTTCTGAACTGCACGAAACTTAAGTTCTCTCTTTCCGTCAGAACATAACGTGTCAGACATTAATTCAAGCCCGCTTGAATGAGTCACTGTCCATTTATAGTCTGTAGATGGGCTCTCTTTTAGAAAGATAGTGTAAATGTCTCCCTTGGCTACTGTGGCCTCAGTTCTGGATTTTGAGGTCATAGAAACGTCTCCATTGTGTATTGTGGCTTGACTTGTAGATCTTGAGGTCACTGAATCGTGTATTGGAGCTTGACCTGTAGATCTTGAGGTCACAGAAACTTCCCTGTCGTGTATTATGGCTTCACTATAAAGTGTAATTGCAGCGGCTGGAACACACAGCAAAACCAGTACAAATATTAAACTTTTTATTTTCCAGGTCATTCTTACCATCTCTTTTAATGAACGAGTGACTTCAGCTTCAGAAAGTTTCGGTAACAATAGGATTTATATCTGGTGAATAAGGAAGAAGGAACACAAGTGTTATTTTTAATTCTCTTGCTTTCCTTACTGTTTTGTTAGCATGATGTAGCTTTGAATTATCTAGAATCAGAATTATTCTTTTCTTTTGATTATGTTCCACAATAATTCCAGGAACTTACAAACATTTTCTACTTTTGAAGTTCCATAAAATCGATGAAATTATTACCGTTGATAAAATAAAATACGAATGCGTCTGCTTTTATGTAATCCGTATTTTTTATTATCAAAGTTTTTTTAAAATGGCCATAGTCGTTGCGTATCTGCCTTTGTTTGTGGTGAAGATTCATCTAGAAAACCAATGATATATTGCTTATTTGGACCAATATATTCTGGAACTGCTTCTGTTAACTTTTTTTTAAAATTTCTTCTGCATTTTCAGGTCTGATGGCTATGGTAGTTAATGCCGTTTATGGCTCACTACTGATGTGCGCAGAGGCTTGGACGCTTACGCCGCCCCCTCCTTTGGTATGGAGGTGGCTATCACTCCTACATATCTTCCGTCCACCTCTTCCGTCCACCTGAAGGAAAAAATGTCGAGGGAGGCGTTTTTTGTCTCCCCCTTATTTTTATGAATGGCTGGAAGATACAGATACTGCCGTTGCACTCATAGGTGTGGCGACGGCTCCTGAGGCGCTGGTCGTATGAGTTCCGCTCGACGTAGACGAGGCAGAAGCTGATGCTCCGTCATTCCCCCAAGCATTGGCGCTGGAGACCGTTGCCGAAGCGTATTCGTCCGCATAGGCGTAAGAATAAGTTTCTGTCTGATCTCCGCTGGCAGAAGCTTCGGAACTGGCACTGTTGTCTCCGCTTTCGGCATTGGCCGAAGTCGTTGAATATGAATCGTCACCGGCCGAGCTCGCTTCCGCGATTGCCCTACCCGTATATCCGTCTGAAAATGCGGACGTTCCCGTCTTTACGAACGATCCGTAAGCATGCGCTCCGGCGTCGGCACTTGAATCCTGGGCCGAAGCGGACCCGCAGATGCATAAAAGCATCAGAAATGCCGTCATTAGCATAAAAAATCTTTTCATTCCTGCACCCCATTATTTTTTTGTTTCTTATCATTCCAAATAGCAGGGGGACGATAAAATATGCCAATACCCCCATAAGATTTTTATGTCCTCAACTGAAGATTTGGTTGGGGAGACTTTTTGTCTCCCCTTATTTTTAATTCATTTTGTTTAAATTGCCCTTACCCTACTGTCACTTCTGATGACGCTTCTGCAGTCCCACTGCCGGCACTTGCCTCGGAGGAGGAGGTTGCTCCGCCTTCCCCATAGCCAAACGAGCCGGCGGAAGCATACACGCTGTCTCCTTCAGCGTAAGATCCGGATCCTGCTCCGGCGGAATCAGGACCTACACCTGCTCCGGAACTTGATTCGCTGAAATCAGTCCCCGCTGCATATCCGCCAGTTAGGGCTATACGGTTATCGTCGGCGGCGCCAGCATATGTTTCAGACCAGGCATTTCCTGAGGCGACTGCCCCGGAATATGAGCCCGCATACTGTCCGTCTGAGCCTGCATCAGCAAATGTAGACACTCCGAAGTCACCGTCCGCGTATGCATTAGAAGAAGCCACTGCATTATCAGCCGATGCTGTTCCCGCGAAAGCACACGCGACAAGCAGTGCTATCAATATTCCAATTAATTTTCTCATTTGTTACACCTCATTAAAAAATAGATAAATATATATAATATCACGAATAAATTAAGTTAATAACACTAATTTAGTGGAAACTGTAGA
>DUGS01000121.1:0-6030 GCA_013331265.1 Methanosarcina sp. | reverse complement strand
ATCTAGGTAACCACTAATTTAGTGGAAGCTGTCAAAATGTATCTATACAGATACTGAATTGATCTCCTCTTTTCCCCGTAATTGTGCTCGTGATAATTTACAATATTTATCTATCCCAATTTATATTAGATAATACCCCATTTTATTTGTAAAAGATCTCGCACACAACTGCTTGTCAACAGAATCTATGCAAAAAGTATCTATTTAGATACTGAAGTTAGATACTAAACTACAGCCCCTGTTTCTCCGCAATCGTATTCGCGATAATTTACAATACGTATGATGGCAATTTATTATATAAAAATATAACTCCTATTATATAAGAAATAAAATAGTAAACGTAATATAAATTGATAATATAGAAATTAATTAAAGCTATTCATTAAACTGAAAAATCAATAACGTAAATTATTCAGAATATATTATAATTCTCAAAAAACACTTTTAAGGTAAGAGGCAGACCTGAGAAATACAGAAGCTATTATCTGTTTTTATAAATACCGCAGTTGGATGGCAAAATTCAAATATTTTTTCAACAGCACGCCAGCCGAAAGGGAATTAAACCATAGGCTCGATAAACCCAAGAAGTACTTATTGGAGATAAATAGTTCCTGGTGAGACCAACAGTCAAAAATTTGAAAAATATATTTGGCAAAATAATTCTACAGGTAATCCCCTGAAAGAGGTATAGAGGATGAAAAAATATCTGTCAATACTATTAGTTACAGTCCTTATTTTTGGGGCTGTACTCCCGTGCGCTACCGCAGGGGCAAAGGCAAATTCATCAGGAGACAATTCGACTATTGAAGATGAAACTACTGTTGTTGATGTTTCCGACGATACTAATGAATATTCTGTTGAAAAAGAAGATACTATTGTTGCAGATGATTCTGTTGTAACTGATACTACAGTAATATCAACAGATGACGATATTTATAATTCAGACGATGACTATAATAATGTGTCTTCTGATGATGATATAATTACATCTGTAAACACAGATGATAGTATCATATTAAACAATTCTGGAATCCAGCATGTAGAAACAACAGAGGTAAATATTGATAATAGCCAGACGGTAAATGTTGACGTAAAGAATGACAATTCAGTTGTCAACAATATATATTTTCAATCAACAACAGATACAGGCAAGGCAAAAGTTGTTATCGAAGATCTGAAAGATGATACAAGCTTAGTTGAGAAACCAACAGGTGATATTTACAAGTCATTTAATATATGGATTGACAATGTAGATGTAAATAATAATATTGAGAATGCAGCTGTTGATTTTAAAGTTGAAAAAACATGGCTTGAAGCAAATGGTCTTGATAAATCATCCATTGTCCTGAATATGTATGATAATGGTAAATGGGTAGAAGTGCCAATTACAATAACAGGACAGGATTCAAAGTATATATATTTCAAAGCTGAAGTATCGGAATATTCTACATTTGCAATTACAAGCAAAACAATAACTGTAAATAATACTCTTAACTCAACATCTTCGACTAATACTACAGAAGAAACAAATGGTCTAACAAAAAGTGAGATAATACATATACTTGAAATGATTCTCGCATATCTTAAGGGGAACTAATTTCCCTTATTTTTTTTGGTTGTGAGGTCATGCGTAAACATACAAAATTAACATGCTTTTTTTCACTTGTATTTTAAATTTATTTCTTTTGGCATCGGTTAACGAATTTTATGCACAACTTCGAATACTAATTATAGCGATTTTCCAGCAGATCCACTTAGATGTTGCATAAAAAATAGCATGTCAGGTCATTTCGGGATAAAAACAAGTATTTCAGCCGCCAATATAAGCAAAGGAAGAACTGGGACGTAAAAGATGACAACGCTGAAAGATTCCAAAATAATAAACCGGCCACCTGAAGCTGTTTTTAACTGGTTTACCTATTTTGCGGAAAACTACAGGTCCTGGCACAAAGACCACGTGCTTGCTAAGTGGGTCAAAGGGAAAAATTTTGAAAAAGGCTCCGTGCTTTATGCGGAGGAATACCTAGGGAGCAAACTGGAAAAATTAAGCTTTGAGGTTACTAACTGTGTACGGAATGAATTGATTGAGTATAAAGTGTTATTTCCGGAATCCATCATCTGTTCGGGGGGCTCATTTTCCATCAAGCCTTACAATGGAGGGAGTGTTTTTACTGCCACACTTTCGTTCCGGTTTGGCTGGTTAGTTTCAAGGGTTGCTAAAAAGAGAGCTGAGGCTATCAGGCTGCATATGAAAGAAGAAGGGGAAAATCTGAAGGCGTTGCTGGAAGAAGATAAAAAGTGTCATTAAATAGAGTAAATCATAAAAAGGAACCATAATTTTCATCAATCCTGTCATAAAGATTTTTCAAATCCCTTTTAAGCCTGAGGACTTCCTTTTCCCAGCCCTCTTTACCGGAATCCGGACAGGGGCCCATCTTCAAAGCTGCCATCTTCGCATAGTTGCGAGAAACTTTCCTGTTGCTCCAGGAAAGGCCAAAAGCCTGATCGGTTTTTTTGATACTGTATTTTTCGTGGATCAGGAATTCATAGAGCTCAGGGACCCTATCCGGCTTTTCTCCAGAGCTTTCGGGAAAGTCCGGGGAAAGAAAAGCCAGATTCCTGAGGTGGGACTTGACACCACAACTTTCCGGGCAGAGTTTTTCAGAGTTTGCAAACTCAAGCATCTCACTGAATTCAAGAAAAAAATCTGTCTGCCCGAAACCTGACGGCAGAGTTTTTCCAAGGAAGATAAGGACGTGGATGCATTCGTGGAAAAGGATTTTTGCAATCAGAAACTCAATTCTTTCCTGAATGTTCCACACTCTTTCGACCAGTTCCTTATCCCACAGTTCATGAGGATTTACCAGGATGAGGAATCTGTAGATTATTTTTCTGTATTTTCTGGAAACGACCCTCTCTGGCTCGAAAGCTAAGCCCTGAAGCTTTCCGAAAAACTGCACCCTGACTGCCAGGTCCCAGCAGTGTTCCCATTCTCCGGAGCGTACACTTTTTATTCTATAATATTTCCCGTCAAAGTGAACTTTTTTTATCAGCCGGTACAGGTCCTCACTCTGTTCTTTAATAAGGGCTTTTATCATAGGTTCGCGGTAAATGTTAAGGTCAAGCTGAAGAAACCCGGGAGAAAAAAACAGGTACTCTGGGGCAGGAAACGAAACAGGAGCAAATACCGGGACAAGATACGGGAACGACAAAGCTGAAGAGGAAAAATTTCCCAGTATACTATGTGCGTGCAAATCAACTTTTTCCTTTGGAAAAGCCTTTTTTGCTCCTGTTCCCCGAGTTTCCTGCTTCATTAAGCCACTCCTCACAATTGGCCCCATTTTCCCCATATCATCAGTTAAATTCGTAATACAAAATTTGATTTTGATATTAATAAATGATATAAGGATTACAAAGATAAATACTTTTTTCTTATCAAATTATATTATAGTATTACGTCTTGAGAAGGCATAAAAAATAGGTCCTTTGGAATCAGTAAATGAAACTTGCTATTTCAGGCAAAGCTATCAGATCAATATAAATTAAAAAACAAAATTCATGCGGTCTCTGATTAATATGAGAAATAAGGATGAAAAATAAATAAAAGAAGCTGAAGAGGTTTTTATTAAGCTTGTATCAGAATTTTGAAACCATCCATTATCATTTTTCTTATTAATTCTGCTTCAGCCATTAAGTAAGTAGCTTGATAAGTATCTATCCTGTAAATCTCTTTCATTTTATTAACAACGATTGAATTTATCAAGCTGTTCCTTAGCCTCCTTGTAATTTCCCATTTCAAGGAAGCCGCCTCCTTATGTTCACATTTCAAACCTTGTCATAACTCCATGAAGCTCATCAGTAGGAAGCCTGTAGAACTGGACAAAAGAAGGGGATAATTTCTTTATTACGGAAAAAACTCTCCATATCAAATTGTTGGTAAATATGTCTTCGATTCCGTAAAATATTGTTTTTTCAGTAACTCCATTGTCTTTCAGAATTTGTTCTACATCAATGATTTCCATATACCCCATCTTTATTTCAAATAACCTCAATCCTTTTGCCAGTTCTTTTGTAAACGAGCTCTCTACTCCAAATGGGCTGTCGGACTTAATAATTGAAATAAATATGTTATTTTCGTAAATAATATTGTTCTTAAACATCACATGGGAAATGTATTGAGGGATTTTGTTTATGTCACGTGAAAAGAAAAGGGCAGTTCCACTGATTTTATTTTCAGTGGCATACACCCTATTATAGTTTTCAAGGAATTTCTCAAATCTAGTAGGCTTCATCAATTCATAAAGCCTTTTTTGTCCGGCAGTGTATATGATAATAAGAGAAAAGACAATAGCTGCTATAATTACAGACCAGTAACCTCCATGTGGTATTTTATAAGTATTTGAAAGGAAGAATACCAGGTCGATGAATGTTATAAATAATGAAATTACAGCCTTTGACGTTTGTTTTCTATGATAGAATATAGAAGTCATCAGCATACCCGTAATTGTCATGGTTCCACTGACTGCCAGTCCATATGCAGCTGCGAGCCTGCTTGATTCTTTAAATATAAATATCATATATAATACAGAAATCATGAGGAACCAATTTATCGTACTTATATATATCTGGGATTTTAATTCTCCAGAGGTATAATCAATTTTTAACATTGGCATAATCCGGGTTGTTATTCCCTGATATACTATTGAAAATACGCCGCTAATCATAGACTGAGAGGCAATAACTGTCGCCACGATGCTCAGGATAAGGAATGGGATAAATATGATCTGTGCCTGATGATTTACCATCTCAAACAAAATATTTTTTGAAGCCGGATTTCTAATTATGAACGCTCCCTGCCCAAGATAATTAAAGACTAATGCAAAAAATATCAATTTCCAGGCTTTCAATATAGGCTCTCTACCCAGATGGCCCATATCGGCATATAACGCTTCTCCACCAGTACAACAAAGTGTAACTTCAGATAATACAAAAAAGCCTATAAGTCCGTTCTTTGAAAGAAAATCGATAGCGTAATATGGATTTATAGCCTTTAATACGCCTGGAGTATAAATTATTGAAGCAACACCTGAAACAGCAAGAGCCAAAAACCAGACAAGCATTACCGGTCCAAATACCCATGCAATTTTGTCAGATCCTTTTTTCTGGAATGAAAAGAGACCTATTGCAATTAGGCCAGCAATTAACATTAGAGTACCCTGTCCTGTATTTTCAAATCCGGAAATAATGCGTATTCCCTCAACAGCACTCAGTATGCTTATTGCAGGCGTAATTACCCCGTCTCCAAGAAGGAACGAAGTCCCGATATACGCCAGTATCGTAATAAAAGAAACATTTCTACTTGATTTCAGCAGGGGAACGAGGATCTCTTTTAAGACTATAGTGCCTCCTTCTCCTTTTTTCCCCAGGCTCATAGCAAGCCAGGCATATTCCATAGTCACCAGTATAATAAGTGTCCAGATGATTAAAGATAAAACTCCTATTACGTGAACTTCCGTAGGTCTTGTGAGAAGGAATATAACTGTAAGGGTATAGATTGGACTTGTCCCGATATCTCCAAAGACGAGACCCATAGAGTTTACTATTCCCCTGAAATCGGATTTGAAAAACATATGATATATCACCTTATTTGTTCCAGGAACTTTTGAGCAAGAACATTTTAGAGATAAAAATTTCAGGTATTAATATTAACGGCAATAGATCATGATTTTACTGCCCAAGAAGAATGAAAAAGAATGGGTTTTGTGAAGTTATAACTCGCTAATTTCCCAATATCATGTAAACTTCATACCTATTTTGGCTTTTTTATTTGCTTAAATTTAAAATAAACATTGGTTATAATTATTTATTGCGCTGAGAATTACTTTTTCATATATAAAGACCTTGATACTTTTCCAGAAAAATCCCTATTTGCCAATAATCAAGCAGCTTCTTTGATTTTCTGATTAATTGATTTAGATTTTCTGACCCCAAAATGTCTATCTCAAGTGTAACTATTCAGCCTATTGATAA
>DUGS01000117.1:20296-20422 GCA_013331265.1 Methanosarcina sp. | reverse complement strand
TGCGCTCAAGAGGACTAATTTATGATAAAACAGTAAGCGGAGCTCAAGAGCACTAATTGATGGATGAATTATGAATCTTCCAACCATACAACCTTATTCACCATACCGAACCATTCTTGTCACGCT
>DUGS01000117.1:9705-20055 GCA_013331265.1 Methanosarcina sp. | reverse complement strand
AAGGCAAAAAAAGAAGTGAAAAGGTAAAAAGAAGTGAAAAGGCAAATAGTGACCTACGCCTGCTTTGGTAGCATTTTATGGCTTTCCAGATTTTTCTATCCACTTATTCCTTTAACTTCATTCTTCCTTCAACTTCATTCTTGTTTTGGGTAGGGCCGCCAGGCAAGCTGGCGGAGTTTCAGAGAACTTGTGAAATTTAAAGTCCTATTTAGGGATAAGAGATATTCTAACCTGTAAAGCCTTATGTCATGATGAGTCGTTCCTGTTACACTCGACGAAGGAGACCGGTCTGTTCTGCAATAAAAAAGGTAGAAGAAGATAGACAATAAAAATTTACTTTTTCATTTGTTTCCTGGCTGAGATCACAGCAAAACTTCCTATCCCGGACCCTTTTTGTGGAAGCTCTATGCGTTCTATTTTTTCAGGCTGCATATAAAGTGTCTGGCAGACTTTAATTTCTTCGAATCCGATATTTGTAAGCCAGCATGACACTTCTGCAGTTGAGAGGAATTTAGCCCCGGAAGAAAACCTGCCTTCTTTTTTCCTTGACTCATAAAAATCTCCATGCAGGCTGTCTCTATCAAGTATTCCTATAACGATTTTCCCACCCGGCTTAAGGACACATGCAGCCTCAAAGAGTGCCTGAACCGGATTTTTAAAAAGGGATAATGCAGCTACGATCAAAACAAGATCAAAACTCTGTCTTTTGAAAGGAAGGGACTCGGCAACCCCGAGTACCATTTGAATGCCCCTTTTTTCTGCAATATCTGCCATTGCCTTTGCAGGTTCAAGTCCATACCCGAGCCCGAGAGAAGCCGCAAACCTGCCTGTTCCAGCCCCGATCTCAAGGGCTTTAAGCTTTTCCTGATCTTCCGGGATGAATGTTTTCAGGGCAAGAAGCTCGGATTCATATGCAGGTTTGTATTTCTCATACCAGGCATCGTATTCTTCCGCATATCTTTCAAAGGCTTCCCAGGGCTTTATTAAGGTCCCTCCATATGGAAGATTGTACTTGATGATGATTACTTATTTTCTAGAATAAGATTTTCTCCTTATTGATCAATGACTCACCCCACTACCAAAAATAAAAATCAAAATAAAATAAGGTGAAGGTTCATTTCCTTCACCCTTTATAACCAGCTGAGTTTTTAACTTTACTTATGTGCTCTCATTTAGCTGTTTATTTTTTCCTTATGTACAGGAATACTGCAAGCAGGCAGGCTACTCCAAAAGCGATTCCAGGCCCTGGAGCTTTCACATTTTCTGCATGTTCGGGTTCTTTTTTAACCTCAGATCCTGTTTTTTCAATGCCATTCTCCTCAACTGAACCAGTTTCATTTTTGGCTTTTACTTCAGTTACATTTTCCCCAGAGAGTTCATTTGTCTTTCCTGTTATTGCAAAGAAAGAAAATCCCTGAACTCTGGATGTCAAATACAGGTACTTGCTATCTTCACCTGACATATTGACCGGAAGCTGTTCCCATGTTTTGTTGCTGTACCTGTTCAGAGTTATTGAATTCGTGTCTATCTTTTCATCCTGAACCCAGGACTTTTCAACCTTGAAGCAGATAGTAGGATTTTCTATATTCTCTGAACTTGCAAACCCGCTGTTTCCTACCCATATGTTAAATGATTTGTAGACCTCTCCTTCAGGCAATGAAGAAACAAGAGCAGACTTATTTTTTAACTGCTCAACAATGGTTGTGGTCTTACCAGCAGTCTTCTTTGAATCGAAACTCACATCTACAACGCATGTTGCGTTCCTCTTCAAATCAAATTTGACAGCATTTCCATTTGTAATGAAGACCTGTGAGATTTCCTTTACTTCAACATTCCTTGAAGGTTCAGGAGATCCGCCACTGCTTCCTCCACTGCCTCCGCTGCTACTACCTCTACTGCTTCCTTTGCTTCCTCCACTGCTGCCGTCTCCAGAGTTGTTTTCTTTCAGCACATTTACTGTAGCGGTTTTTGACGTTGTGCCGTTTTCATTAGTCGCAATAAGGTTTACAGTATAAGTTCCTGGATATGGATATACATAAACTATGGTAGGGGAGCTTACTTCAGCCACACCATCGTTATCAAAGTCCCAGCCTGTTGCGGTCGCATTTTGAGAAAGGTCAGTATACAGGACGTACAGAGGAGCATAGCCTTCAGAGACATTCATGCTGAAGTCTGCAACAGGAAGACCGTTGTTTATGTTTTCTGCTTCCAGTACGGTTATTGTAGCAGTTTTTGAAGTTGTTCCATTCTGATTACCTGCAATGAGATTAACTGTATAGATTCCGGGAATTTCGTATACGTGAGCAGGGTTTTGAAGATCTGAGTCAGAGATTCCGTCATTGTCAAAGTCCCAGTTCCATGAAACTGCGTTTTGTGAATTATCCGTAAACTGGACGGCAAGAGGTGCATAGCCGCTCGTAATGTTAGCGGTGAAATCTGCAATCGGGGTCACTGGCGCTGAGGGAGCATTAACGGTTATTGTCATAAACTTAGAATTCATGCCGTTTGCATTGCTTGCAGTCAGGCTGACTGTATAGGTTCCCGCAACTGCATACACATGGACCGGGTTCTGAACGTTAGAGTCTACTGTTCCGTCATTTTCAAAATCCCACTGCCATCCGGTTGCATACTGAGAGGTGTCTGTAAACTGGACGGCAAGAGGCGCATTCCCACTGGTAACGTTAGTTGTGAAACTTGCAACAGGAACTACTGGTTTAGACTGCTCTGAAACCGTTATTGTAGCAGTTTTTGAAGCTATGCCATTCGCATTGCTTGCAGTCAGGCTGACTGTATAGGTTCCCGCAACTGCATACACATGGACCGGGTTCTGAACGTTAGAATCTACTGTTCCGTCATTTTCAAAATCCCACTTCCAGCCGGTTGCATACTGAGAGGTGTCTGTAAACTGGACGGCAAGAGGCGCGTTCCCGCTGGTAACATTAGTTGTGAAACTTGCAACAGGAAGAATTGGCTGCTGCGGTGTGGATGCTGATACAAGGGGCAGATAGTCGACAAAGTTCTTTCCGGCATATTCGTTGTCTGCAATGCCGTCTCCATTAGCGTCCTGTGCTGTCTGTGAAAAACCCGTTCCTGCTGGAGCTGCCCAGAAATTACCTCCTATATAGGACCCCCCTATAATATTCGTCCCAGCAGTTCTTGTTATGTTCCAGGTATTTTTTGTATTATCGATATCTGCATTAAGGTTATTATTCAGGTAGTTGTTGAAAACACGGTTCCTGTCGCTTCCGGCACACATGAATAAGCCGGAAACACTATTTGAGGCAACAGTATTGCTTGAGACTGTATTTCCATCAGAGGAATCAAGATGGATGCCTCTGGAGGTTTTATTCGCCGTATTTCCGGAGATAGTATTATAGTTTGAATACGAGGTCAAAATCCCGTAGTTAATATTTTCCGAGACCTTATTATCCAAAATTGTGTTTGAGTTTGATCTTATCAGGTAAATGCCTCTATCGTTGCTGCTTGCGGTGTTGCCGGTAAGCTCGCAGTTGCTGGAGTTTGTCAGATAGAAGCCATATCCGCTGTTTGAATTTGCAATATTTCCGTTCAGGTTGTTGTAGTTTGTATTCTCCAGCAAAATACCGTAATTGTTTGAATTTGCAATATTATTTGAAATTGTATTCCTCTGAGAACGCATGAGATGAATTCCATATGGAGTACTCGAATTCGCCCTGTTACCGGATAAGGTGTTATAGTTTGAGTCCTGCAAATAAATCCCCTTATACTTTCCAAGGACGACATTATTGAGAATACTGTTATAGTCCGAGTACCTCAAATATATCCCTTGATAATTGCCAGAAAGGTCATTATTGGTGATTGTGCAGCTACTGCATCTAACCAGGTAGACTCCTGAATAGCCTTCTCCAGACCCTGTTATCTTAAATCCGCTAATTGAGGTATTGTTTGCCTGTTCAAGGGTGATAACATTCGTTCTCAGATCCTTTGCAGTGATCGCGGTATCTTGAGGGTTACCTGACTCCGACCTGATCACCAGGTTTTGTGTAATGATCCTTATATTTTCATAATAGGTCCCGGGTTTTACGATAATTACATCTCCCGAGCTTGCGCTATTTACTGCATTCTGTATCGAGGTTCCTGTCTCGACGATAATTTCAGTTGCAGTACCTGTACCCGAAGCAGCTATAAATATTAACATACCCGCCATTAAGATGGCTAGTTTTTTCATATAATTCCCCAACATTTAAATAGATATACAAATGTTACTTCCTGTAATAAGTTAGGAATTACATATTCAACAATATAAATATATTGAATTAGAATAATATTGATAAAAAGTTATAATAATTATAAATAATTGCCTTTCTTTCAAAAAATCGATATGAAAATAGAGAAAAATAAGTAAAAAGTGTTAATTGATAGTCATTTACTCATTTTTCATATATACCCTGCATGTCAATAGGTATTGATAAAGTTCTTGTCTTTCTCGCTTTAGAGTTACATGTTTTCCTGCTACTTAAAAAGCAGTTATGATCTAAATATAAAAATATCTCGTTATCCCCTTGAAACAGGCGAGGACCACGACCTACGGAGAAATTATAATTATCCAGATATTAATTAATAAATAGAATGTGTTGGATTTAATAATCGAGTGATTAAAATAAAGTTTTTTATTTAGTATAATAATATAACCCTTCTGATATCTCTGCATTCACCGCCAATACACCAATCTCAGAATGAACCTATCCAGAATGAACCTATCCCAAAAAAACTCCATGAAAAAATTAGGAATTAATCAGAAAAGTGAACTGCACCGCCTTGTATAGATTGATAAGTTAATTTATAGTTTAATAGTTTATTCTGTAAGAATTTTTTCAATTAGTTAATATTAAGGTTCAAAACTAATATATATAATTGGGACAGTATAATTCAATACTTATATAAAAATATTAACTAAGAGGTGTTTTAATGACAAAGAATGTTGCAACTGAAACCAGCCCGAAGGCTGGAGCCGCATGTGGAAAAACTCAGGCAAAAGCTTCAGCACCGGGAAAGAAAGAAGCAAAAGCTGGAAACAAGCAATCTAAGGGTGCAAAGAAGTAATTGCAACAAATTACTACCTGAAAGCCAACCCTCTCAACAATAGCTTATCAACATTCAATATTCAAGACTTCTTAAAACTGGAAAAATACAGTACAGATAATATAAGAGCTCTAAAGTGACTAAAAAACGGTTAAGTAATTAAAAAACGGTTAAGTAATTAAAAAATGATAAGCTGTTGCTTTTAAGTCAAATCTCCGGGATCCGGACTGCCTATAATAAGCATTCCGGATTACCCGAAAAATTAATCACAAGTGATTATTTACCTGTTTTGTCCTTCATTAAGATTCTTTTATATCTCTCTGTCAGGGACAATATTTTGGAGCACTACTACTTCCTCCCCCGACTAATATTATAATTAGATTCTATTTTTCAATGCCGTTAAAATTAAAATTATCACAAAACTATATAGCCAACTTGAAAATTTGAATTAATGAATGTTTTTTGGATCGGTTATGATATATATTACCGGATCGTTATAAAAAGTAGTAGGTTGAGAGTAATAGGGTTTCCTCTCAATCCAGGGTTGGATCGCAGGTAGGGACCTTGAGAATAGGGACTCGAACCCTACCATCTACTTCTAAATGATATACTTTCAAACTAATTTTAAGGCTAATTTTCACTTTTTTATAATGTATTTTATTTTAAATAAACTTTATGATTGTTGATCATTTATTCTCGTCCATAAGTATTGATTGGCCTGTTAATGTATCCGTCTGCCGCATTAGTCTCATTTCCACGGAAAGCCAGGAAAGCAGTGTCCGGGAAGTAATATTAAGAGATTTAAAAATTAAGGGATTTTAAAAAATGGATATAATAATGTAAAATTTATATTTTATCGCGGAAAAAAAATTCAATTCCATTAAAAGTTTCAGTTATAACAAAAATATGGAATCCAGATGAATTTCATATTACAAAAGCTTTTTTTGATCGATTATGATATATATCCCTATAGCATTATGAGATGTGTGTAGATTGAGAGTAATAGGGTTTCCTCTCAATCTATAGGGTTGGATCGCAGGTAGGGACCTCGAGAATAGGGACTCGAACCCTACCATCTACTTCTAAACTGAATAAAGTTTTAAACTCGGTTCTTAATTCGTTTTAAATTATTCTAAATACGATTACTTTTAAATTTATTTCAAGTAAGATTTATTGTTTTTTATAATGTATTTATTTTTTATAAACCTTATGACCGTTCCTAAATCTCTTATTTTATTCAATCAGTGCATGGGAATCCGAAAAGAAGAGAATCAGTTATTACAAAACTCAGCAAAAATCTCGTTGATAATTACGGTACAATCTGGCAAAGCACATCTTTGATGCTGCCTGGAGTAAACTTGTAACTTATACTTCTACAAAGCTGAGAATGCTGGTAGAAAAGTGGTTCTTGTTGATCCCAGGAATACTTCAAAGATGTGTTTTTTGTATTCAAATTTTCTTAAGCATAAGAGACATTATTCCGGGCTTTGAAGGTCTCATTGTCTGTGGCATAAACATATCCATATCTCCGGACCCGAACATTTCCTGATTTACACGGTTGGTTATTTCATCGAATATCATCTTATAAGCAACACAGTGTGGATCAACACCTTTTATCTCCCCATCAGTGGGCACTATAGCATTGTAAGGGCACCCGCCTCTGCAATACTTGATATGAGAGCATTTGCCGCATTCTTTGTCCACGAATTCCTTATACTGGTGCATGAGCTTCCAGGCATCGGATTTGGCAAGGTCTGCCATGGTAGGGCGGTCATAAACGTTCCCCATGACAAATTGAGGCATGCCTACGAAACGATAGCAGGGATATATGCCTCCATCAGGGCCAACTGCAAAAGTGTCTCCCATACAGTCCACGAAGGTGCAGACAGTGCCCCTGCCTGTGAACACGCACTTGCACAGGTGGTCAATGTTCATGACCTCTATCTTACCCATATTTTCCAGATACTTGTCAAGAAGGTAAATTAAAAGTTCTCCGTATTCTTTGGGGTCAAGTGCCCATTTTTCAGGGTTGTCACCTTTTAACGATGGCAGGCAAGGATGCAGTTTCAGAGTTAAACCTTTATCCAGATAAAAATTGAATATATCTTCCTTGAACTTTACCGAATGAGAAGTAAACGTAGTGATGAATCTTACAGTAAGTCCATGATCCTTCGCGATTTCATAGCCTCTCATGGTCTTTTCATAGTAACCCTTTCCCCTCTGCAAGTCGTTAAGCTCCTGAGGGCCGTCCAGACTGGAACCTATGGGAACATTGTACCTGGCAAGTATCTCAGCTATTTCCGGAGTAAGTTTCCAGAGGTTTGTCTGTATGGCAAAAGCGATATGTCTGGAACCTAAACCTCCAGCCAGTAACGGCAAGGCTTCCCTGTAAAACTCTTTCCCTGCAAGGAGCGGCTCTCCACCATGGAAAGTAAACGTAACAGAGTCCTGCCTGAAAACTTTAAGCCATTCAACCACTTCTTTAATGGTTTCAATGCTCATGATAGGGGATTTTTCTTCAGAACTCCAGCAGTAATTACAGTTAGCGGGACAGCCCAGAGTAGGAATCAGCATCACATGAAAAGGCATATTTAAAGCACCTTTTTTTAAAGCTTCTTTAAATTATTAGTAGTTTTCTAAAAGTAATTCCTTCCATTTTCCAGAATTCAACCACTTAATAACAAACACTTAATTAGATACTTTTTATAGAGAAATGGACACCCTAATACTATAGAAAAGTGGACACCTTTTATGAATATTTGAGTGTTTAGTTCATCGATCTGTTGTTGTACTTTGAGAAATATCCAGAGAAAAAAGGAAAACTGAAGCCTCAGTCTAATTATCAGTTCAATCTCTCGAGTATAATCCCTTCAAAACGACACTTTGTGATTTTTCTCTCGCGACAGGCATAGAGAAAGACTTTGAAAAGGGCATAAAGCCTGAAATAGAAAGCCAGCAGGGTTGGAGAGCAGAAGCCGCTTATATATACAAGCCGCTTATCATCCCGGATAGAGTTATCAAGGAACTTTACTATCCCATCAAAACCCTCTCTTTCAAGCGTGCTTCCTCTGGGGAGGCGGGGGCCAAGTACAACCACATCTTCTTCCATGCCGTCCGGGCCCGTTGTACCTTCTATGAAACCATAATTAAAGATGGTAGGCAGGGGAGAAATGAAAGCTCTTTCATAGCCTTTTTCTGTTTTTCTGTATTTTGAAAAACTGTATTTGGGTGTTTCTATAACTATTTTCATGGAAAGTTTCCTGCATGTGCTCAGGATCAGTTTTTAGGATCAGTTTTTATCTCTTTTCGCGTCTTCCTTTTTAAAGCTCTGTATCTCTTTGTAGCTTTTGAACCTCAATCCTTTTATTTCAATCCTTTTGTGGCTCTGTATGGTTCTATATCTATAACTAAAGATAACTAAAGATTACACTGCTTTCAACAGAGAAAAGCAGAATCTGATAGCGCTGAAATGTAGAGGGCGAAAGTCAAATATAATTAATGTCTGAATTCATGAAACGCCGGAATAATTAATGTCTTAAGTATCCTGAAAGAGTAACTGCTATCCTGAAAGAGTAACTGAACGGATGAAAAGCCTGTAATTTTTACAGATAGAGGTATACTGAAATGAGTTTTCGAAATAGAGTGACCCTGCGGGATGCGATGAAAGGAATAGTCGAAGAACCTCTGCTTCCCCTGGTCCCTAAACGTTTTGACTATATAGGAGATATTGCAGTAATTTCGATCCCCGCGGAGCTAGGGGCTTATAGAGAGGCTATTGTCTCAAAGATTCGTTCCATGAGAGGCAATACCCGAGCTGTGCTAAACAAAATCAGCAAACTTGAGGGAGAGCGAAGGGTAGCTCACTTTGAACTTCTTTCAGGAGAATCCGCAGAAACCTTTCACAGGGAAAACGGCTACGTTTACAACATAGATGTAAGAAAGGTTTTTTTCAATCCAAGGCTCTACTGGGAAAGGGCACGTGTAGCTTCAAAAGTTCTGCTGGGAGAGTCTATTCTGGTTCCTTTTGCAGGCGTGGGTCCTTTTGTGTTTCCTTCTGCAGGAAAAGGGGCAACAGCTTGTGCAATTGAAATAAATCCCGATGCCTGTGCTTGCCTGAAAGAAAATGTCCGGCTGAACAAACTTGAAAGACAGGTAACCGTTATCCAGGGAGATGCCGACCACATTCTTCACAATCCGGGTTCTTTTAAAACCGAAGGATTCCAGGTTCCGGAAAACGGCTTTGACAGGGCAATTGTGCCAACCCCTTACGGCATGGACCATTTTCTAGGAGAGGTCTCAGAGCTTATAAAAAAAGGCGGATACATCCATTTCTATACTTTTAAAACCGAGCCTCAGATCCCGTTATTAATTGAAGAGTACAAAAAAATGGGCCTCGAGGTCGAATATTACAGGCGCGCCGGAAACGTTGCTCCAGGTGTCAGCAGGTGGGTTTTTGACCTGGTAAAAAATGAAGGCGTAATTAAAATATGAAAGAGTTAAATATAACAGGTCTGACAGCCAGATGAAATACTCCTTTTAATCCGGGAAACTGAGTTTCAATTCGATAAATATGAGACGCTTCAGCCAGCTCGCCTGGCAACCTTTCTTTAAAATCTTACCAGCTTTTTCTATTCCTTACCGGCTATATTTTAATTAATTTCTGCATTGCGTTTTTTTTATTTGCAGGACAATCCGCTCTCCTGTGCCGAGCGTGACAAGAACGGTTTGATATAGCGAATAATGTTGCGCTGGTTAGAATATTTCTAATTTAGTCCTCTTGATCTCGAATCGTTTCTTTACTTAAAATTAGCCCTGTTTACTAACGTTCAATACCTACTCGTCATAAATTAGTCTGCTTGAGCGAGCGCAGCGAGTGAAACGGACCGCGGGCTCCCGAATCGCAATTCGGGTGGGACAAGAGTTTTAATCAAATCTTTTTGAGCTCAGCTCATTGATGGTTTACTCAAAAATCAAACTTCAAACTGAGCCTTCCTCAAGCCCGAGATGTTTCATAACGTGATGGTAGTGTTCAGGGGGCAGCCTGGAATAAAAGGCTCGCTTGACAACTTCACTGAGAGATGGGTGGATATCCATCATTTGCATCATCGGTTTTGCGCTTCTTGATGGCGTATACATGAGAGGAATTATCTGGTGAATCAGTATGGAGGCATGGGGCCCTATGATATGAGCACCCAGGACTCTCTCTTCCAGTCCGTCCAGAATCACCTTTACGAAATAATCCCTGGCTTCCATAGCCGCTCCTTTTGCGGTATCTTCAAAGAGTTTAAA
>DUGS01000117.1:666-9384 GCA_013331265.1 Methanosarcina sp. | reverse complement strand
GACTCATAGTTTCCTACATGCTTGAGCAGGTATTTTCCGTTTGCATCGCCAAAAGCCCAGATATTTGGCTGAGAGGTCTCAAGATACTCATCAACTAAAATCCAGCCCTGCGGGTCTGTTTTAACCCCTGCCCTTTCGGGGTGGAGGATATCAGTGTTGGGGACTCTGCCGGTTGCTACGAGGATCTCATCTACGGTAATTTGAGTCTCTTCTTCCGAGTCCCTGTCCTTTGCAATAACTGTTTTTTGCCCGCTACTTTCTTTTCTTACCTCTATGGCTTCGTGGTTTGTAAGTATCCGCATATGTTTCGACATCTTTATCCTGGCAAGTTTGGAGATCTCGGGTTCTTCCTGGGGAAGAAAACGTGGATTTCTTCCTATGACCGTGACTTCGGCTCCCATAGCTGAAAAAAAGTGACCGTACTCAGCTCCTATGTAACTTCCCCCAAGAATAGCAAGACTTTTCGGGCATTCATTGAGTTTAAGCACAGTATCGCTTGTAAGGTAACCGGTTTCCTCAAGTCCCTTAACAGGCGGGACTGCAGGTCTTGAGCCCGTGCACAGGAAGATCATTTTAGAGTGAAGGGTTTCTTCTCCAATTTTCAGAGTATATGGAGAAATAAATTCGGCAGTTTTGGGGTAATAGTCAAGATAAGAATTCTCGGTTAACCCCTGCCTTATCATCTCGATGTCCTTCCCTATTTTTCTGCGCATCCTCTCCATGATCGTGCGGAACTCAATATCTTTTATTTCGAGCTTGATTCCGAAAAGTGAAGCTGTTTCAAGTTCCCTGACAAGTTCCGCAGGGTAAAGCAGAAGCTTTGAAGGGATACAACCTCTTGTCAGGCAGATCCCTCCGGGTTCGTCTTTGTCTATAACAGCTATCTTCATCTCAGGATTCGAATCAATAATAGGGTTCACATAGTTCATTCCGGAACCCGTACCTATCACAATCAGGTCGTAATTTCTCATTCTTTACCCCACAAAAGCGAAATTAGATCTCAACCATTCTGGATTTGTTAACTGCAATAGTTATCTGTATGTTTTGCTAATTACATTTATTCCCGGTTAAATAAAAAGCATATGAAAGCTCGCTCAAAAGATTTTCTTAAAAGAGTTCTCAAAAGATTTCTCGAAAATCTTTTCTAGCGGATTGCGGTAAAGGAAAACTTTATAAGATAAAAAATTAGTAGCAGGTGTCTGTCGAGTAAAATCACTGCCAAAAAAGTTATCCCATTTTTTGAACGACCGCCAGGACTTGCTTGAAAATCTTCCCGAGCGTAAGTAATAAAAAATGCTTTAATTATTGTTTTAATTTTAAACAATAATATGAAGGGAAAACAACTATCTATTTATAAAGAAAGACCTATTCTATCTAGCTTTTCAGGATGAATAAAAAACAAAAGATGTCCTAGAATGAACAGAGCTACCCCCCTCCTCGAAAACGGGTGTTCCTATCATGGAATTCCTGTAATGCATGTGCTATATCTCCTGCTTATTCTGATAGCTCCTTTCGCAGGGGTAGATCTCCTCCTCTTTCTTTCCCTTGGAATTTTTCTGGGACTGAAATTTTCCAGAAAGTTACTTTCCTGTAGCAGAGATGCAGTCAGCCTTTCTTTTTCCCTTACACTGATGCTATTCGTTTCTGCCATTTCTAAAGACCTTCCGTATACATTTCCGTATTATATAGCTCTTGCTGCCTTTGCAGTTGCAGCAGTAGGGAACCATAGCTCTTTTTTTTTGGAAAGGGGTTTCACGGCTGACTTTGAGTCCGAAAAGAGCAGGAAAAGACAGAGAAGATTCTCAATAATATGGAGTTCAATTTTCCTCGCGCTCAGGATTACTGCAGCATTTCTTGCAGCAAGCTGGATAGTCTACTGGCAAAACCTTCCAATCCCTTATAACTTTATCTTTTTCATATCAGTCATTGGAGCAGTTACGGGTTCGCTTTTTGAATCAATTCCCTCAAAGATAGACCGTAATATCCCGGTGCCTCTGGGAGCAGGGATGACGATGTGGATTTTTGAGGAGTTCAGATACTGGGTACCTCCTGAGAAAATGCTGGTAGCCCTTGTCTTCTCACTTTTCCTCGGCGCGCTGGCTTACAGGGCTAAAATTGCCGACGTTTCCGCTCTTCTCAGCGCCGCCCTGCTCGGGGTCCTGATTATTGTTTTCAGTGGGCTTCCCTGGTTTTTGCTCCTGCTTACTTTCTTCATTCTGGGAGGCGGGTTTACCAGGTACAAGTATGCATATAAAGAATCCATAGGAATTGCACAGGCTAAAGATGGAATCCGGAGCTATGAAAATGTATTTTCGAACAGCACAGCAGCCCTTGCCCTGGCAGTAGCATATGGTGTCTTCCAGGACCATAGCCTTCCCATCATTTATGCCTATATGGGTACTGTTGCAACCGCTACAGGTGATACCCTTGCAAGTGAAATAGGGACCACGGCAAAAGGAAAGCCCAGAATGATAACAACTCTCAAGCCTTCGGAACCCGGAGCTGATGGAGCTGTTTCCTCGCTTGGCGAACTTGCCGCAATTTTTGGTTCCGCAACTATAGGGATTCTTGGCTATTCTCTTGGTATTTCCAACGACTTTTTGCTTTCAGTCCTCATTACCACCGCAGGAGGCTTTTTTGGGACGAACATAGACAGCCTGCTAGGTGCAACTCTTCAGAAAAGAGGTCTGCTCTCAAACAGTGGGGTAAACTTTGTTGCAACCTTTACGGGAGCAGGGGTTTCGGCAGGGATATATCTTCTGGTATCTGGATTTTAATTAAGGACGTTAACAAGACTGAAATGCTTAACTCATTTGAGTATATCTTAATTGAGTATGTCTTCCGTCCAAAATTCCGTTTAATTATTTAATTAAAACTTCACTGAGATCTGATTTCATTCCTGATATTTCGGCTCTTGATTTTTTCTGAATAATTTTTACTTCTGAAAGACATCCCTTTATATCTTAAATGATATACTCTTACCTGGGCAGGGTAATTACAGTGTTCTTTAATTTACCATTCTTCAGATCTATTGGTTATCAATGAGGATAAACGGAGATCTTACTTTTTAGATTTACAGGAAAGGTGATCAGATGACAGAACCCCAGTATGAAAGTAAAAAGATTTTGCTTGTTATTGCCCAGGAACAGTTCAGGGATGAAGAGTGTTTTATTCCAAAGCAGGTTTTTGAAGATGCAGGGGTAAAGGTTACGGTTGCAGCCGAGTTTGAAAAAACTGCAAAAGGGATACTTGGAGGTACTATCACGCCGGATATCAGGATCTCCGAAGTAAAAATCGATGATTATGATGCAATCGTCATTTCCGGAGGGCCGGGCTCAAGAAAATACCTGTGGGACAATCAGTACCTGCGTAAACTCGTAAAGGAAGCTGACTCCAGGAAAAAGGTAGTTTCTGCAATCTGTATCTCTCCTGTAGTTCTGGCAAGAGCAGGCGTTTTAAAAGGTAAAGAAAGCACCGTTTTTAACAGTCCGGATACCGTATGCGAACTTGAAAAATACGGGGCGGTCTTTCAGGATAGGGATGTTGTAGTTTCGGGAAGGGTAGTGACAGGTCGAGACCCAAGAAGTGCGGAAACCTTCGGGAAAGCTGTCCTTAAAGTCCTGAAAAAAACATGATACCTCAAACTCTCTGCACTATGATATTGGCAGCAAAGCTGGTGCCCTGTTATGAACGCAGAACTTGAAGCCGTACTCTCCTATCATCAGGCTAGTAAGCATGGCTTTAAAGCCTATGCTTCGGGTCCTCGGTTCCTTGAAATGGAAATCAAGCCAGACCCTTTTCTTAACTACAGAGGAGCTCCTGTTATAAAGCTGGATACCTGGAGTGAAGAAGACATAAAATCCGAACATTTTCCCACATATGAACAGGCATTTTGTCCGGAGAAACTGGGACCTTCAGGGCTTAACCTTAACAGCATATCTCAGCTTTTTTTTGACAGCTTTGCTCTTTCGGTATGGAAGAAAGCAGGAAATTCACAATGGGCTCTTCGCATCAATCCTTCAAGCGGAAACCTTCACCCAACAGAGGTTTACCTTATTTCGGGTCCGGTCCAGGAGCTCCTGGAAAGACCTTCTGTCTGCCATTACGCGTCTCTGCCTCATGCCCTTGAATTACGAACGGAGTTTTCCCGGGAAACCTGGGAAAAGCTGAGTTCTGGATTTCCGGAAGGCACATTTTTCATAGGGCTTACTTCAATTTACTGGCGGGCTGCCTGGAAATACGGCATCCGGGCTTTCAGGTATGCAAACCATGACCTCGGACATGCTATTGCTGCTCTAACTTTTGCTGCGGCAGGACTTGGCTGGAGAACAGGCCTGCTCGTGGATATGGCTTCGGAGGACATAGCAAAACTTCTGGGCGTTTCAGGAAGGCGGGGGCCTGAAAAAGAAGACCCTGCCTGTTTGCTAGCAGTTTATCCAGCAGGAAAAGAATGCTTATCTGACAAGGTATCTTTATCCGCACTTTCTGATTTTGAAAAACTTTCCTGGAATGGTGTTCCTAACCGCCTGAGTCCTGCACATGTGGAGTGGATTGACATTGAAAAAGCTGCTTCAGCTACCAGAAAGGGAGAAACTGATCATTTTTATGAAATAAAGCCGGGCCCCAGGCCTGAAAGGCGATTTTCAGGTTTATCCCGGACAGTTTACGGCCACAGGACCCATCCGGACCTGGAGACAGTCCCTCTGCGTGGCGTAATTCACAGGAGGAGAAGTGCTATTGAAATGGATAACAGTGCTTACATGGACGAAGAGAGTTTCTACGGCATGCTGCGGAGAACCCTTCCCTATAAAAATCCAGTTTTCAATACGCTTGCTTTTGGACCCTTTGCGCACCTGCTTCTTTTTGTAAACAGGATAAAAGGACTTCTTCCGGGCCTTTATATTTTCCTGAGAAAGCCCGGAGAAAAGGAGGAGTTAAAAGCCAGATTCAGGTCGGATTTTCTGTGGGAAAAGCCTGAAAGCTGCCCTTATGATCTTGAACTTTACATGCTTGTAGAAGAGACACTTTACGATTTTGCAGCCCAGCTTTCATGCGCGCAGAGAAAAGCGGCAGATGCCTGTTTTACTGCCTGCATGCTTTCTGAGTTCGAAGAGCCTCTGAAAATTGGCCCCTGGATGTACCCTTACCTTTTCTGGGAATGCGGAATCCTGGGCCAGCTCCTTTATCTTGAGGCAGAAGCCCGTGGTTTCAGGGGCTGCGGGATAGGGTGTTTTTTTGACGATCCCTTGCATGAAACTCTGGGGCTTAAAGGGCTTGAGTACCAGGACCTCTACCATTTTGTGGTTGGATCGCCTCTCCAGGAAATTGGTGTTGCGACCTTCCCTGCGTATAAGGAATGATAAGAGAGTGTCTTAAAGAGCGACCTCAGCCAGAGCGACCTCAGCCTCATTTTGTCTTTATTTCTTTTTTATAATTACTCCTTTTTATTCATTGATTTTTGCCCTTTACTTCTTTTTTGTCCCATATTTTTTTCAATTCTTTCTGAATCGGGAACTCGCGTGACCAGCACTTTGTCTATTCGATTACCATCCATATCAACCACCTCGTAGCGCAGTCCCCTGAATTCGAGATGATCTCCTGTTTTAGGAATCCGCTGCAGGATGAACATGATAAAACCGGCAATAGTCCGGTAATATCCCTCTTTCTCTCCTGGAAAGGAATCCACGGATAAGACTTCCTTTAACTTTTCAACAGAGGTATCTCCGTCGATAAGCCAGGAGCCGTCCTCCCGAGCTACCACCTGCATTTCTATCGGTTCTCCAAGGGACCGGACGTCCCCCACTATAGCTTCAAGGATATCATGCAGGGTAATAATACCCTGGATACTTCCATATTCATCCGTAATCAGGGCAATATGCACACCTGTTTCCTTGAACGATTCCAGGAGTTTCAGGACCGTGATAGCTTCAGGTACGAAAAGAGGTTTCGTGACTGCGGCTTTAATATCGGCGGTACCTCTTTCCACAAGCCTTGCCAGGATATCCTTTACGGATACCATCCCTACAACGTTGTCCAGATCTCTTTCGTATGCCGGAAAATTGGATCTGCCGCTTCCAATCATCTTTCGCAGGTTCTTATCGGCTGGATCATCCAGGTCAAGCGCAATAATGTCAGTGCGGTGCGTCATCAGTGATTCAACACGGCGGTCACCAATATCAAAAACACCTTCTATCATACTCAACTCGGCTCTTTCAAATACTCCAGCTTCTGTTCCTTCCTCAAGCATGATCTTGATTTCTTCTTCCGTCACCGGTGGCTCGGTTATCTTCTGGACTCTCATTAGCCGGAGCACAGCCTCGGTTGAGTAACTTAGAATAAATACCAGCGGTTTTGCTATGAGAGAGAGGAAATACATGGGTTTTGCTACATAGGAGGCAATTGATTCCGCATTATTGAGTGCAAGCCGTTTTGGAACAAGTTCTCCAAAGATTAAGGTCAGATACGTGATTACAAGTACTACAAGAGTGATGCTGAGCGCATCACTGTATGGGGCAAGAGCAGTGATTTCTCGAAGGTACCTGGCCAGTTCCTTTGCTATCGTGGCTCCACCGAATGCGCCTGCAAAGATACCCACCATAGTGATTCCTATCTGGATCGTCGAGAGGAATGGAGTGGGCTCATTTGCGAGTTTAAGTGCGGCGTCTGCCCGTGTATCTCCTTCTTCCGCTCTCTGCCTGAGCCGGGTTTTCTTGGCTGAAACCAGGGCAAATTCTGACATGGCAAAGATGCCATTAAGCACTATAAGAACAAAGATTATGATAATTTCAGAAAAATAAGGCATTTTTCAATTATAAGACGGATTCTAATTTAAAGCTATTTATAATGAAGGCAAAGTCACTGAAATGATTGGAGGCAAATAGAAAATAAGCCTCCATATCTCAGTACATTTTTATTGGTCTTATCCCAGCGAAATATATTGATCTATCTGCCGTCGAAATTTTTGGAGAGGAACAAAATAACAGGATCTTCCTCAAACATACTAAAGATTTCCTCTGCACTTACCTTTTTTGTGATTTTGGCTTCGACTCTTCGGTTCTTTTTTTCGTCCCTTTCCTTAAAACTGTCCTTCTGACTATTCCAGGTTTTGATGGAGGAACGGGTATCTCACGTCCTGAACCCACTTCGCATTCCACAACAATTCCACGGAGCAGGCGGCCCAGAATATCCGACCCGGTAACGATGCGCTTTTCTTCGCCCCAGTATAGGATCAGGTCCTGGTCAATAACATCGTCTTCAGGATACTGAGGATATACCTTGAACTGCCGGATTACTTTCTCAAGCCTGGTTTCAGGAGATTTCACAACTACAGGGAAATGGCAGTAAGAGAGCGGGATGAAAGGCCCTTTTTTATAGACCACATCCCTCAGAAAGCCGTCAGCATCGAGTACCATCACAGGTTCGTCTGCCGGGTTGGTGATGATCACCCATTTTTTTCCGGATGCTTCTATTTCCTGCAAAAATGGGTCAGAAGGTTCCCTGTTGAATGAAGGAAAAACAGGGCGGTTATTCTCCACAGGAAGAGAAATGATACTTCTCGAGTCTATTATAGAGCCTTCGTCAGAAATGCTGACATCATCTATAGAAAGGAAGTTAAGGGCTCCTATCCCTTCAAAAGTGCCTATATCTGTCTTCCCTGACTCGATATGTTTTTCAAGCATAATTCTCATCGACTGCTCTTTGAGAAGCTCAAGTTTTTCTCTGCCCAGCCACCAGTCAAGCACAAGAGCTGTCGGTTTTGCCACAGGATAGAGCAGAGTCTGGTAAAAGCGGACAAAAGGGATCAGCTTTGCCCCAATTTCAAGCGCGTTCCTGGAAAAATAAGCCTGAGGCGCAATCTCTCCTAAACAGGTAATACCAAAGGTCGAGAAGAGAAAAGCTGAGGTTCCTGCCATTACGGATTCCGTAAGTAGAGCAATAAGAACGTTTACGCCTACGTTTCCCCAGAGCATAGTAGTGAGCAAGAAATTTGAGTCACGCCGGACCTGCAATATTTTAATTGCATTTTTATTGTTTGCTTCGGCTTCAATCTCAAGCCTCAGCCTTCCAAGACCTAAAAGACCGATTGTCAGACCTGAGAAAAGAGCAGACTGAGCCAGGCAGAGTACAATCAGTATCCAGGTAATGATTTCATTCATTGCGAATCCATGACCTCTATAATTTCTGTATAAACCTAGTCGAATCCTTAATCAATTAATCTCTTATAAACTTAATCTCATTACCTGGCTTAATATTATGCTTTAAGCTTGTTTCCATAATTTGGAATCGATGAAATAGATTTACTCTAAACGTTAAAAACCGTTTTTGACTTTTCAGAATGCTATTTGGTGGTTTAAATACCTGATAATTCATCAGGCAAGCTACGAATATTTAAATAAAAATATCATAATAATTGTCTTATAAGTTTTTACTCAGATCGCGTATTTAATGATTCAAGTCTAAGTTATAAGCGTCGCACAATGGGGGATCGTGCTAGCGCTGAGACAATAACCAGTTTAATGATTATGGGAGCATTGAAGAGATCAATGATATTCTAAGAATTCAACTAAAATGGTAGCTACTGATTTTGCAGGCTTAAAGGAGACGATCATCATGTCAGAAGACCCGGACCTTTTCTCACAGTATCGGATGGGCGATCTCACGCTGCCAAACCGCATAGTAATGGCACCGATGACCCGCAACCGCGCAGGGGATGCCGAC
>DUGS01000117.1:0-570 GCA_013331265.1 Methanosarcina sp. | reverse complement strand
TCTCACGCTGCCAAACCGCATAGTAATGGCACCGATGACCCGCAACCGCGCAGGGGATGCCGACATCCCGGTCCCACTGACGGTCACTTATTATGTGCAACGAGCCTCGGCCGGCATGATTATCACCGAGGGCTCACAGGTTAGCCCGCAGGGAGTGGGCTACATGCACACACCAGGCATATACTCTGCTGCACAAATCGCCAGCTGGAAGAAAGTGACAGACGCCGTCCACCAGGCTGGAGGCAGGATTTTCATCCAGCTCTGGCACGTAGGACGGGTTTCCCACTCAGACATCCTGGGTGGTGCTCTTCCGGTCGCACCATCCTCGCTGCCCGTCGAAGGCTTTGTCCACACACCAGGTGGAAAAAAGCAAATTCCAGTGCCCAGGGCCCTGAAGACCGACGAAGTGCCGGACATAGTCAGGCAGTTCCGGCAGGCGGCTGAGAACGCCAGAACCGCTGGCTTCGATGGTGTAGAAATCCATGGCGCTAACGGTTATCTGCTGGACCAATTCCTGCGGAGTGGGTCCAACAAAAGAACCGATAAGTATGGCGGCAGCCTTGAGAACCG
>DUGS01000129.1:12521-12746 GCA_013331265.1 Methanosarcina sp. | reverse complement strand
GGGCCTGCGGTTTCCATGTTCGTGCTGTTAAGGCTCAGAACAAGGTCTGCTCCTGCTCCTATTCCTTCCTTTATTAGCTCAGGGTCAAGAGTATCTACACTTATCGGAATGCATGTGAGGGTTTTTGCAAGGGATACTGTGCTTCGGACCTGCCCTGGAAGGGTGTTAAGTGTGGCTCCAAGGTCGATAATATCTGCCCCACGGGCGATAAAAGCTTCGATTTTT
>DUGS01000129.1:11809-12347 GCA_013331265.1 Methanosarcina sp. | reverse complement strand
GGGCGATAAAAGCTTCGATTTTTATCTTCAGGTCCGCGGGTTTTAACTCCGCTGCTCCTACAATCTCTCCCATGACTTTCATACGGGATGTTCCTCCCAGTTTTACTCCTCTGAGAGTCAGGGGAGAAATGGCTTCTTCTTCGGCTTCCCTGATAAGCTCGAGAGCCATTTCCTTTCGCACATCTGCAAGGAGTTCACAGGCCGGAACCTTCTCGGAAAACTCAACTTCCTCTGCAAAACGGAGTACAAAGCCGAGGTCATAAGCATGTTTTGGACCCAGCCGAATTCTACAGCCCATCTCATCCGATGCCTTTGAAAAGTCCCCAGCTACAAGTCCTGGAAGCAAAATGAGGTCATATCTTTTTGAGAACCCTGCTTCCTGAAAGGCTTTGATAAGCTTTTTAGGGGTGATAAAGGCAGCAATGTCAATATCTGCCACGAGGACGTCTGCTTTTTCTCCGGTTGCTTTCCTCACGGTATTTTCCGCAAGCCGTCCTGTTGCAATCAAAATTTCCATGTTTTTTAGATAGAAGCGCTA
>DUGS01000129.1:472-11643 GCA_013331265.1 Methanosarcina sp. | reverse complement strand
AAGCGCTAATAAAAAAGAGTATCTATCTAGAAAATCGCTTCAAAAAATAGGTTTCCAGTCAGGAAAACCCGAATTTTCCGCCCTGAGAAAGCTTTCTTTCTCTAGATTTCCGATTGCTCCCCTAAATAGTCAGAGGGATAACTTGAGGGAGCCCGGAGACCTGCAGGTCCGGGTTTTGCCTGAACTTAATTTAATTTATGAAATCAATAATTGATTCTTCGTGCTTTTTTCTTAGAGGACCTGCAGTCCCTGCTTTTCTGGCTTCAAGTGATATTCTTCCAAATCTCTTTTCCTGCATCGGATCAGTTTCGGCTCTGGACTCCAGGATTCCAGCTCCTGCCTGAGGACCCAGGATCTGGGCAGACTGGACGCCTGTCATTATTGCCATTACACGGACCTTACCTTCGTAATCGTCCCTTATTCTTGCGCCCCATATTACATTGGCGTTAGAAGAAAGTTCATAGGTAAGCATAGAGGCAATTTCCTCAGCTTCCTTCAGGCTCAGGTCAGGTCCGCCTGTTACATGGACAAGGCTACCAGTTGCACCTTTATAATCAACATCAAGCAATGGGTGGTTCAGGGCGGTCCGCACGACTTCAGTGCTCTTGTCCTGGCTCTTGGATTCCCCTACAAGCATTACGGCAACTCCGCCGCAGCTCATGATTGTCCTGATATCTGCATAGTCAAGGTTGATCAGAGAAGGCACCGTAATAGTTTCAGTTATTCCTTTAACGGTTTCGGCAATTAACTGGTCCATTACTGAGAAAGCCTGGTCAATAGGAAGGTTGGGTACGTAATTAAGCAGCCTGTTGTTATCAAGGACAATTACTGTGTCTGCTGCTCTGCGCAGGTCTTCAAGTCCTTCTTCGGCTTTAAATATACGTGCTCTCTCGACTCTGAAGGGGCTTGAAACCATTCCTACAACGATTGCTCCCTGTTCTTTTGCAACTTCGGCAACGACTGGAGCAACTCCTGTTCCCGTCCCTCCTCCGAGGCCTGCTGTAACAAAAACAAGGTCTACATCCTTTAAAACTTCTTCAAGTGTGCCTCTTGCAAGTTCTGCTGCTTTCTTTCCGGTTTCAGGATAGCCACCTGCTCCCAGGCCTCTTGTAAGGGTCTTCCCTACAAGGATTTTCTTGTCAGCCCTTACATTGTCAAGGTGCTGCTTGTCCGTATTGATGCAGACTGTTTCTGCTCCTTCAATCCCTATATTATAGAGACGGTTTACGGTGTTATTTCCTGCGCCTCCACATCCTACAATCATAATTCTTGGCTGTCCGAATTCTTCAAATTCTTCATCGGTGGAATTTTTTCGGGATTCTTTCTCTTTTTCGCTATATCTCATTGCTTCCTGTACTATAGATTGCAATTTATCCCCTCGGTTGGATTTCATTTATTCTATTTATTCTATTTTTTCTTTCACTCCCCACCCTCTATATCGGGGGGTAAATTTTGCTAAATATCAAATTAAACTGGGGATAACCTGTAAAAACCTAATGAAAGATTTTCATCCGTTATCTTTAATAAGTTGTCACTCTTCTAATATTAAACATTTCTGACATATTTAAACAGTGTTTTTAAATTGTATATGAAGTTTAAATATGTCATCCATAAATTTCATATATTTTACTTTTTTCTGCTTTTAGTCCTGAACTCTCAGGGCAAAAGGCAAAAAACTTACGTAATGTTTATATACAGTAGTTTTAATCTTTCTAGAAAGTCTCGTTTTTTAGGAAAGCTGTCCTGATCGCACATGTCCGGGCAATTTTTATTTTCTATTTTGCCTCTGCCATGTTCTCCTCAAATTATTGAATATGTAGTATCTGGACTACGTTTTCTTTGAGACTTCTAAACTGGAATACTTGCAATTTAATGAAACTGTTTATATTATTACTATTTAAGTAGAATTCTCATCTTAAAAACTTTTTCGGTATCTTTCAATGATTTTGAGTCTCTTGCTTATTTTTTTAAGTGCTAAGTAATAACTGCACATAAGTGTTTGTATAAATTTAAGTCTAATATTTTGAATTTTTTGCCTATCCTTTAAATTTTATTTACTCAGATCTATAAATCTTTATTAATACAGTAAATTCGCTCTAAATACCATCTTTTTATCTCTTTAGGGAAGATACGAAGGCTTAGATTCTTTTAAAATGGTAGTAGAAATGCTTCAGATTTCCTTTACTCTATGCTAAATCTCTTTATGTGAACCATGAAATCTTGGGAAAGCTTTAAGACTGCAAAACCATTTTTATCTTGAGTCACTTTACCTTAACCCTTCACGAAATTGAACTCAGGAAAAGTTCTAAGTTATTTATTAATTTCCCTATACCTTCCTCAAAAGTTCCCACTTCTTTCGGTTCAGGAGCCAGAAACGTGTTAAAAGCATTAATTTTTGATATGGATGGTGTTCTCGTAGATTCCATGCCTTTTCATGCAGCAGCCTGGAAGAAAGCTTTTCTTGACATGGGCATGGTAATTCAGGACGAGGATATTTATGCAATTGAGGGGTCAAATCCCAGAAATGGCCTTCCCCTGCTGATCAGAAAAGCCAGGAAAGATCCAGAAGCTTTTGATTTTGAAACTATTACCGCAATCTACAGGCAGGAGTTTAACCGGATTTTTAAACTGAAGGCTTTCGATGGGATGAAAGAATGCCTTGAACTTCTTAAATCACGTTTTCTGCTCTCAGTAGTCTCAGGTTCGGACCGTTTAATAGTTAATGGGATTATTGATCAACTTTTTCCCGACATATTCGATACTGTTGTCACAGGAGACGATGTTCTGAACTCAAAGCCACATCCAGACCCTTTTCTGAAGGCAGTTGAGCTTCTTAGTGTCGGAAAAAAAGAGTGTGTTGTGATCGAAAACGCCGTTCTGGGCGTGGAAGCCGCAAAAAAAGCCGATATTTACTGTATAGGGGTCCCCACATACGTAAAACCTTCAGAGCTTGATAGGGCGGATATTGTGGTGGGAGATCATAATAAGCTGATGGAATACCTCCTCAGCCTTGAGCCTCTTTTCAGCCCTGAATTTGTTCCCAGGCGCAGAGATCATAACTAATTTTTGTTAAAACTTTTTAAATAAGAAAGTGTGGCCCCTGGGGGTCACAGCAATCTTACAGTTTCGAGGTTTGTGAGAGCGCGAGTCTCTATCTTCAGTTTCTTGTAAACGGAACTTGCAAGGTCAACACAGGCTTTCTCGTCTCCATGCTCGGTGAACACTCTTTCCGGACGGGGCTGCATTTTTTTAACATACTCCATAAGCTGCCTCCTATCCGAGTGGCCTGAGAAACCGTCTACAACCTGCACTTCCATGTTCATTTTCAGCATTTCGGTGCTTCCGTTCTTTCCTGTCATGGGGATTTCTTTCCATCCCTTCTGGATCCTGCGCCCTATAGTCCCGTCAGCCTGGTAACCTACAAACACGAGAGTATTGCGCTGGTCTTCCGCAAAGGACTTGAAATAGTCCATAACAGGTCCTCCGTTCATCATACCCGAAGTTGCAAGGATTACACAGGGATGAGGGTTCTGGATAATCTTCTGGCGTGTCTCATGAGAGTCGACGGGTTTGAAGCATTCGGAGAGGAAGGGGTTCTGGCCTTTCTGGAAGATCAGTTTCCTTAAGTCATTGTTAAGGTATTCGGGATGAGTTGCATGGATTGCAGTTGCTTCCCAGATCATTCCATCAAGGTAGACCGGAACTTCAGGGATAAGCCCTTTCCTTATGGACTCTTCGATCACTATCATAACTTCCTGGCTTCTGCCCACAGCAAAAGCAGGGATGACTGCAATTCCTCCGCGCTCAACAGTGTTCTTTACGACCATCTGTAGGTGCTTTTCGGCGTCCTTAAGTGCAGGTTGGAAAGCATTGGAATTTCCATAAGTAGCTTCACTGATAACCGTTTCCACCCTTGGGAATTTATTGACAGCAGGGTCAAAAAGCCTGGTTTTCTCAAATTTGTAGTCTCCGGTAAAGACTACATTATGGAGCCCGTCTCCTATATGGAAGTGAGATATTGCCGATCCAAGAATATGACCTGCATTGTGGAAAGTCAATTTTATATCCGGAGCAATATCCGTTACTTCCTCATAGTCCAGAGGTATGGTGTGTTTGAGGGTCTTTGCTACCATCCCTGACTCGTAGGGAATCTTCTTCCCTTCTTTCGCTGCCACATCGATATAGTCGAGCTGGAGCAGTACCATGAGGTCTCTTGTGGGGGGCGTACAGTAGACAGGTCCTTCATACCCATACTTGAAAAGGAGTGGAACAAGTCCCTGATGGTCAAGGTGCGCATGGGTAACTACCACTGCATCTATCTGGTTTAATGGGAAAACTTCAGGAACATAAAGGTAAGGCGTCATATTCTCGTCAGAACCCACATTGACTCCACAGTCAATCAGGATTCTGGATTCAGGTGTAGAAAGCAAAAAACAACTTCGACCTACTTCTTTACATCCCCCAAGAGCTGTAACCCTTACCCACTGATCTTTTGAAGTACACTCCCTGTGAATTTTCCTCCCCACGGTTTTAAGGATTTCCTTTCTTTCTTTGAGGTTGTTCCTCATGAACTCCCTTATATTTTTCACCGTGCGGGACTTAATAGGAGGAGTCCGCACAACTTTGGGAATCCAGCCAATCTGCTTTGTAATCTCCCTGAGAGTTGCACCATGTTTTCCTATTACAAGCCCGGGCTTTTCGGCTTCGATGATCACTTCCCCAGAATCAGGGTCAAAATAGTAGCTCGAGATTACAGATTCTTTTGGAACAACTTCTTCAATTATAGAAATAGAGTCTTCAGGAGTTGCAAGCACCCTGGGGTCAGGCCGCATGGCAATTCGTGTCCTTAGGTCTTTTGCCAGGTTGCGGATTATATTCCCGTCGTCTGCAAATTTTCTGGGCTCTTCAGTGTACAGAACAAGCTGAGGGCCTTCAAATTCGACGTCAGTTATTGTAACTCCTGCGGGTAGATTTTTCTCAATTTTGTGTTTGAGGTCTAATAGCACGTCTTCAATAGGCATTAAGAATCTTCCTTTTTGTCAAAAAATCAAAAAGATATGGATATTGAAAAAATAATATTTTAAAAAGGTGTTAGTTTATATATTGAAAGTAAAAAACCAACAATTAAATTATTAATTTAATGAAGCTCTTCTGGATTTTACTTCTTCAGGATCCAACCTTTTGAATGCCTCCTTTGTAATTACGACTACATCGATATTTTCTCCGGAAGCTGAGTCTCTTTTCGTTGCATTGTGGATCGCCCGGATCGCAAGGTCAAGACCTTCTGTTACAGACATATCTTCCCTGTACTGGTCTTCCAGTACTCCGTAAGCCATGGGAGAACCTGATCCTGTTGCCGAGATCCTTGTCTCTTCAATGCTTCCTCCCATTGCGTCCAGTGAGTAAATTGCAGGTCCATTTTTGTCAACCCCTCCTATTAGGAGCTGAACCATCATGGGATAATAGCGGTTAGCATTTAAAAAGTTCGACATCAAAGTTGCAATCCCTTTGATTGTCATGGATTCGTTCCTGCGCATCTTGTAGAGCTGTGACTCCACACTTACCAATCGAACAAGCTGCTGGGCATCTCCTACCGAACCGGCAGTGGTCATTCCTACCAGGTCATCTATCTGGTAAACTTTCTTTGCAGTTTTACTTGCAATGAAATGCCCCATAGTGGCTCGCTGTTCACTTGCGAGCACAATTCCGTCGGTACAAACTACTCCTACGGTAGTTGTGCCCTTTAGATATTTGTCATTATCCATAAACATACCCTCATAATATGCTGAAAATGAGAAAATGGCGCTAAAAAAAATGTTTTAGTTGAGGTGAGCATTTTTAGCTTAAATCGCAGGATTTAGCAATCCATTATCTCATTATTAATATCGCTATATATAAGTTTTCCTCCGTTTTTCTAAATGCGTTTACATTTAAAACCGGGAGATCAATTAAATAAATAATTTCTCTGTTTTTTATAATCAAACATCAGTAACTGTAACTGTACATGTCATAAATTTATCTTGAAAGTTCTTCTACATCTTCAGCTAGCTTCTTTACCCTTTGAACTATATCTCCAGATATATTTTTCTTATGCATGAACTCTAATCTTTCCTGTATTGTTATCCTGTTTGTTCCTTTTACAAGGTTGTCTGCATGCGCAACGATTTTTTCCTCCAGACTCCTGGGAAAATAGTCGTCTTCAGGAAGTCCTAATTCTTTTGCTTCTTCTTTTGAGATTCCGGCTCCAATGTGCCTTTTTATTATTTCGGCAACTGCAGGTTCTATCCCTTTGCCCATAGCCAGCCTGAATCCTTCAACTGCATGCGCAATCCCATGTGTTCTGCATCTTCCAGAGTCATGCAAAAGAGCCCCCGTTTCTACAAGCTCCAGATCCACATCCCTTCCGGCTGCTTTTGCTTTTTCTGCAATCTCAACTGCCAGTGAGGCAACCTCTTTACAGTGCTCGATCACATTCGGGGCACAGCCTGATTCTTCAAGTAGCCTTATTGCTTCGGCTCGCGTGGTCAAGATAGATCCCTTATGCAGAACTCAAAGCATCCACACGCTTTTTCAAGACTCCCACAAAGCGGGAATTATCATAGAAGACCATGTCTTCCCCGCACATGGGACAGAGAAATTCTGTTTCCGTTGCTTCGTCAAAAAGGAGGCGAACACAACCCTGCGGGCAAACATAAAACACATTATTTTCTTCAAATTCAAGGCGGGTCTTCAGGTTCCTTAACAGTTTTCTCTTCTCTCTCATAAGCTGGTGCTCTATATCGGTAAAGTCCAGATGCCAGAGATAAGTCAGCCATCCGCTATTTGAATCTCTTTCTCTGCGGCAGATTGCAAATTTATTCTCATAGAGTATAAAAAGAGTTCTTCTCACGGTATTTAACAGAACTCCAGTCTTTGTCGCAACTTCTTCATCCGTGATCTCGCCTTCGGGCATTTCTTCTATCATTTTAAGCCCGTCTTCCCCTACAAGGCTTATGAGGTATCCTCTAATTACCTTGTCATTCAAATCGACCAAAGTGTTCACCTCGCAAATCCCTTATATGAATTGAACATATCAGTATTAAAGTTTACATTACAACTTCTATTAAGAAATTTATATCTGGAAAAAAACTGCGCCTTTAGCAGCTGAATTTCACGCTTCTTTAGCAGGGATCAGGGACTCTATTTCTCCTGTCATTCGATCTTTAATAAAAGTCTTTAGCCTCTCTGCCCCGCCTTCAAGAGATTTGATTGCCTCATCTCTTGTTGAGGCGAATGCAAACAGTGAGGTCAGAGGCCAATCCGGCTCAATAATAGTTTCGTGGGGAGGGATATCCGCACTTTTTTCCCTGAGAATGACTTCCATGAGCTTTCTGTCTATAAATAGCTCTCGATCCGAGTAAAGAACTCCCCTTGCAGCAAATAGTTTTGCTTCTGGTTTTTCCGGAAGTTCTCCTCTAAAGCAGCCAGCATGAGCTTCAAAAAGATTTATTCCCATTGCCTTTTCAACAGTGTCCAGACTGCCCTGGAACCTTGGGTTTACTTCAAGTACTACAGGCCCTTTTTCAGTTACCAGATAATCAATGCCATTTGAGCCCAGGAGCCCCATTTCAAGAACCAGTTCTTCTGAAAGGGTTTCCATCTCTTCTGCGTACTCTGTCCTGAAAGGGGTTATGTTTCCGCAATAGGCAAATGGCAGCCTTGAAAGCCAGGGTATCCCTATTAATTGTTCGTTCACAGCAACTGCCAGGGATTCGTTTTTTGTAGAAAGCAAAGAGACACTTGCAGGTATTCCTTCCAAAAACTGCTGAACTACGATTTCTTTTTCAGTAAACCCCTGGTCCAGCCCGGACAATTCTTCTAACACTGCCAGCATTTCCTGCCTGTTTTTTGCAACCCTGTTAAATATTCCTCCTCCTCCTGTAGCTGGTTTGAGAATAACAGGATATTCTATTGTGTCCAGCTCGTCAGGAGAATAACAGCGAGGGTGCGGTATCCCCAGAGCTTCAAGCCTCTTTGCAAGGTGCAATTTGTTTGAAGCTTTCTGCACTGCTTCAGGACTGCTGGCAAGTACAGGGCAGGGGAAGCTGTATGGGTCCAGCATCTCCATTCCCGAGCCAGGCACGATTGCATCAAAGTCAAGTCCGAAGTCATTCATTTTAGCTATTATCCAGTTAGGGTCAATCTGACGGAGTTCGCCTGAAGTCCTGCATTCGAGAACAGATGATGCATATGCACATTCCTGAAGGTCAAGGTCACGGAAAGCGTCTATAGAACAGACAGTGTAACCTGCCCTTTTTGCAGAGCAGACAATGTTTCGTGTGTCAAACCCAATTGCAAGGATATTCTGCATGTTTCCTCTTTTCGGATCTTTCATTTTTCCTGCGGAACATCGGAGTGTGCGAGTGCAAAGATTCCATATTCTGTTTTCAGAACAGGGATCTCGCTGCCTGCCTCTGCGTGAAAGGGCATAGGCTTTTTTATTGCAACGGTTTCGTAGGTCTCAGGGTCAAGAACAAGAATTGCGTTTTCTTCTATTGATACCAGAACCGTAAGTACCGCATCTCCAATGTTTGCGATCTTCTCTGCGCCTTTGAGTTCTTCAGGAGTTGAAATAAACCTGGAACCGTCTTCAAGGCTTATTCCGTTTACTTTCTTTCCTGAACTTCTTATCTGAATAATTCTTCCTCTGAACCTTATCACATCCCCTGGTCTGAACTCCGGGAGGCGCATAGCAAAAGTAATCCTGTAGAGGTTTTTTCCGTCTTTCATGCCGACAAGAGTCGGAGATTCGGCAAAACTGCCTCCCAGCTCAGAGATAATCATTCGGCAGACCTGCCGACTTGCATTCATGGAGCCCATGTAAAGGTCAATGCCTTCTTTTTGCTCCTGGGAGTCACTTATAAATGCCAGACGGTCGCCTTTTTTCTTCATGCTTTCCATAGCTTCTCTGGCTATGGCAGCGCAGCGCCTTTTTTCCTCTTCGGTAGGGAACCTGCCTGCTGCCCTTATCTGAATGATTGCTTCAAAATATCCTCCGGATTCACGGCTACACATATCGCAGGCTGTCCGCTGAACCCTTACTTCGGTCTCAGCCTCGGCATGGGCTGGCTCTCCTCTTACAACTGCGTCTACTTTGGCTCTAACCATGTATATGTAAGGTGTAATTTCCTTCGGCTCCAGGTAGAGTTCCACATCTCCTGCTTCGTTGTGGATAAAAAGGGCGTTTTCTACGGCTTTCAACACCACTTCTTCCAGATTGCCGATATTTTCCCAGCGGCTCCTGTGGAAATATGCTCCGCAGCTGGAACAGATCCTTACATGGAGTACAAGGGGCAGCTCGATTAGTTTGAAAGTTTCAAAGAAACAGTCCCTGCAAACGGAATCAAAAAGTTTGTCGCATTCTTTGCCGCATTTCGGGCATGTAATGGAATTCATCTATAATCCTTATTGATAGTCTTCTTAGAGTAATAGTTCTCAAAGTATTCAGAAATCAAATTTTTTGAGTAATACCAGGCAGTTCATCTGTTAAGCACACTCATGTTATTTAAGAATAGCTGGATCTGCAATCCTTTCTTTATTCATGCTCTTTACAGTTGGACTGAAATATAATTCTCAGCCCAGCCGCTGCTACATCATATTTCTAAATAATTGTTGAAAAATATATAGTTTGAAAGCCTGATTAAATAGGCTTTTTCCTTATATAAGCATTTGTATAATTTTGCCAGGTTCGATTGTCTCTGGAAGTTAAGGATCTGTGTACTTGAGATGCCTTTCGGCTTTCAGCTTTTGGCTTTCCTTGACTTTTTCCCGATCCCTTCAGGTATGTGATACCTGTTATCCCGTTTTATATGAGCAGAATCAATAATGGTTAACAGTTTAGAAGTTGACGCTTATATCCTATGAAATTAAGATTTCATGGGTTTTACGCTTCTTCGTATAAAAGATCTGCTTTGTTCTGGATTCTGTTTTGCTCAAAGCATCCCTCTCAGGATTTTACTGCCTTTTTCTTTGACTGTTTCTTCAAACTCCGACGTAAACGGAAAATTTGGGACCCCATTCCTAAAATATCTTTCTTCAGGTTTACTTTAGTTGTTCCTCCATGCCTCCAGATTACCGGGAACTCTTTAACCATAAATCCCCTGGACTGTGCAAGAACCATGAGTTCGGTATCCCAGAACCAGTGCTTATCCTGTACTTCATCAATCAGTTCAAACAATGGTTCTTTTTTAAAAGCCTTAAATCCGCATTGATGGTCGTATAACTTTGAGTGTAAAAAAGCATGCACCAGAAAATTAAATCCTTTACTGGCTATGCCTCTTTTTAAGGGCCTTTTGACATTGCTCTGGGGCATCATTCTGGAGCCTGTTGCAAAATCATATCCTTCAATTGAAATTGATTCTATAAGTTCCTTCAGATGGCTCATATCGGTTGCAAGATCCACATCAATATAACACAGGACATCTCCTGATGCATATTTAAAAGCTCTATTCAACGCCTTGCCGCGTCCCTGGCGTGAATCAGAATGGAGATGGCTTACATAGCTGTAATCCGTTGCAAGTTTATTAGCTATTCGATCTGTCCCGTCACTGCTTCCATCTTCTGCTATGATAATCTCAAACGAAGGAGTAATATCCTTTAGAGTTTCTGCAGTTTGGTTCACCGTTTTTTCTATTCTTGTTACCTCGTTGTAAGCCGGCAATACCAGCGAAACATGTGTAATATTAACACCTTACTGTTACTTTTATAATACATCTCTATACTATTTTCAACGAAGTTAATTATCTTGTGAAATTATGAATAAAAGTTAAAAAGTAAAATCTTATAATATTATAAATAAAATTTAAAAAGTAATCAATAGAATTGAAAAGCCTATCAGGACTTTTATTCAACAACTTCAAAATAACGCACTAAATTAATAATTCCAATGAAAAAAGTAAAGTACCCGTGCAGATAGCACGGATGCTTTTGATCTAAAATTATGTTCCAATTTATTTCTTTGGTGGCCAGTTCTTTTCCATCCAGCCTGGGAGCCTTCCGGAGTCCATTGGGCCCACAAGGACCTTTGCGTTGAGCTTGTCTTCAAGGTCACCCTGTAGACGTGCAGCAAGACCTGGAATAACCACTGTGTTGTGTGTTACATCTTTCTTGAGGTCAAAGCCTGACTTCTCAAA
>DUGS01000129.1:0-318 GCA_013331265.1 Methanosarcina sp. | reverse complement strand
GAGGTCAAAGCCTGACTTCTCAAAGGAGTCCTTTACTTTGTCCGCACTCAGCTGTCCACCGGCAGCGGCAGCTTCTACACCAATACCATCGGTGTCAACTGCAAGCAGCCAGCAGTCGATTCCGTTTGAGGACAGGTCGCTCTCTACAGTGTAGTAGGTCAGGGCAAAGTTTGTGGTAAAGAGTACTGGGGAGTCCGCAGTTGGGTTTCCTACCTTGTACATCTTTGAGTCCACAGCAACAGGAGACCTCGGGTCAGTGTAGATGGTTTCTGCCAGGTGGACTTCGGGCATGGTGGCATATGGCTCCATGCTGTGGAG
>DUGS01000143.1:898-8751 GCA_013331265.1 Methanosarcina sp. | reverse complement strand
GTCCTCTTGAACGAGCGCAGCGAGCGAAAAGGACCGCGGGCTCCCGAATCGCAATTCGGGTGGCGCAACTCGATATGTCAACCATGTAAAGGTAGACGACCAAAATATTATTTCAAACATTATTTAGAACTTTACAAAACTTCATTTAAAGCTTCTAAATTCAGATATAACCCTGGATTTCCGTGCTGTCTTCAACAGGCTTCATATTTTCTTTCCTGGGCCTGGGAATCGCTCTTGCAATGGGACCGAAAACGGATTCGTACTCATTAATGTGCTGGGTCAGCCAGCGGTTCAGTTCAAGAGCTGCAACCGGAGAAAGTATGACTTCGGTCTCAACGCGTCTTTCGATAACCCTGGACTCTGAGGCATCCCCGAACATCTTCGGTGTATCGTTGTAAAAACCGATCCTGAAATCGTAAGGACTGTGCCCGCCTGCAGCTCCTATTGCATATATCTGCCGGAAGTCATCAGGCTTTACAAACTCAATCGTAATACTCTTTTTACCTTTTTTTGAAGCTGCGCTTTCAACATTTTCCCTGGATTCAACGTCTTCGGCCATAAAAATCACCTCTATGCTTTACTCTATTGAGAACCCCGGTATCCGGGCTCTGATTTTTACCAGTATTAATTTTTACCAGTATTAATATACTGGCAGTTTATTCTTTGCAAGCTATTTTTTCCGGTACAAACAGGAATATTTACCTCTTCATCACTTATAAATCACTGGTTTATAGATCACTGGTCTGCAAAAGCTTTTATGAATTTTTCAGCCCTGGACTTTCTTTTTAAGTTTCTTTGCATTTTCTGCAACGTTCTTTTTCGAATGGACTCTTGCAATCAGCTCAACAGCATCAAGGTTCCGCACCGCATTGTCCAGATATCCAAAAACATCTCCCTGGTATGCTGAAATGCCATACTTATCTTCAAGGGTCTTAATGATATGGGAAGGGTCCTGCCCATCCATACGCAGACGGATAATCTTCTCTGAAAACTTCTGCTCTGCGCATCCGCAGTAAGGGGAGTCTCTGCATGTGCAGGTTAAGAAGTCCGAGGCAAAGTTCAGCATGAGTTCCCTTATTTTTATGTCAAGTTGTGACAGGGATTCTCCGTCAAAGACAATATCAAGGGCTGCTCCCTGAAAGACCCTTGCGGGCATATTGACGTGCAGAGAGCTTCCTATCTGGTTTGCATACTTAAAGTATGCAGCATCGAAAAATTCCAGATTGGTTGCAATTTTAATCGGACTGTTTTCTTCAAGTACAGCGTCCCGAATAAGGAAAGCTTTGGAAATCGGAAGAAAATGGGCTGAAACAATTTTTCCAAACCGAGTAAGTGTTATTTTATTTCCCTTTTTCTCAAGGAACCTGTATCTCTGGAGACGGGAAACCATCCTATCCAGATCAAAGCTTCCAAACATAAGAGAATGGATATTCCTTAAATCCTGTACCGAAGAGGTAACTGCAACCGAAGCAAGCACCTCTTCAAGCTTCTCGGCTTCCCCGTACTCGACTCCTGTAGAGAGCATTTCCCCCTGCAGTAACTTGATTGCGACCTCTTCTTCAGTATCGGACTGGGAGCTTGAATAGGACTTTCCTGGAACTGGCATGAGCACTACAATGCCACGGTCATGATAATCAGGTCTTCCTGCCCTTCCGCTCATTTGCAGGAAGTCCTGGACAGAAATCCAGTCTATACCCATTGCCAGGGATTCGAAAATAACCTGAGAAGCCGGAAAATCCACTCCAGCTGCAAGTGCGGCAGTGGTCACAATAACCGGAAGTTCTCCTTTTGCAAAAAGAGTTTCTACCTTCTTTCTTTCATACTGCGAAAGCCCTGCATGATAAGGGGAAGCCCGGATTGAAAGAGCTCCTGCAAGTCTGTGGCAGTTTCTCCTTGAGTTCGTAAAGACTATTGTCTGTCCCCTATGATTTTTAGAAGAGAACATTGAATACTCTTCTTTTGCAAGCTGGGAGATCAGTTTTGCCTTTTCGCTATCCTGGCAGAAAAGGAGATGCCTATCTATGGGAACAGGCCTGTGTTCATAGCGGATAAGCTGGGCTCCGAGTTTCTTTGCATAAGCTGCAGGGTTTGCAACGGTTGCTGAGAGATAGATAAACTGGGCTTCAGGTGCCACATAGCGGAGCCTTCCTATAAGCCCGTCGAGCCTGTGCCCCCTTTCCTGGTCTTCGAGAGTATGGACCTCATCTATAACAACAGTCCCTATTTTGCCCAGGAAATCAACATTTCCTGAACGGAGCATGTGGTCTACGCCTTCATAAGTCCCCACAATAATATCGGCATTAGGGCTTGTACGCATTTTCACACGCTGAGATGTCTTTATGAGAATTGCTCCAATTTTGATAGAGGTTGTAAGCCCAAGCTTTGAATAACGTTCCGTGAACTGGTCGTATTTCTGGTTTGCCAGAGCTACAAGAGGGACCAGGTAGAGCATTTTCCCTTTTTTATCCAGCAGGTTCTGAACCCCTGCCATCTCTCCGATCAGAGTTTTTCCGGTTGCGGTTGCAGAAACCACAAACTGGTTTTTTCCTTCCAGAAGCCCGGCTTCTACAGACAACCCCTGCACCGGAAGCAAGGTTTCGGATTTCTGGAGGAGCATTTCTTTGAACTTTTTTGCAAGAGGGAGGCTCTTTACCCTGGTCTTTGCTTCGGAGGGTGTTGTCCTGATTGTATCATACCGTGTGAACTCCGGGTCCAGCCTCTCGGGGCTTAACATACGGATAGTCCTGTCAAGGTCTCTAGTTTTATGGAGGACCTGCTCAAGGAAATCCACGGACTTTTCCCCATACTGTGCACCTGCAGAGCGTACTGCCCGCAGGAGTTCCTCTTTTGCGCATTCCTCACAGAGAAGCTCATCGTGGTATTTGATTGACTTGCTGTTTACAAAATTGAAACGTTTATTGATCCAGCAGTATTTGCAAATTTTTACCCTGTCTGCACTTAGCTGAAACCCTTTAAGCATTTCAAGGAAAGCTTCTTCATTTGCAGACTCCCCTCCTTCTGCCAGCATGATCCTGTTTGCACTTCGCAAAAGCTCTATGAACTGCTGGGGAGGAATGAATTCATCATTCTTTTTGCCAGTAAGAAGCCTGATTTTGTGAGGACGTGGACCTTTGTAACTCTCCTTTATATGGAGCTCGGCCACGGAAAGCGGCTGCTTCATCCGGTCTTTTATTGTCATTACTATAACTTTTGATTTTTCGGCGTAACCGAGGACCCAGAGTGTCATTGTTTATCCTGATATGTGAATGATATAAGTAAGCTTCCTTCCGGAATTCAAAATTTTAAGAGAAAAATATGCAACAGATTTCAAATACTTCCAGGGAAAACACTTTTAAGGGTATATCACCCGATTTTCCCTGCAGTGTATGACTTCCTGAGCGCTATATTCAGAGCTTTTCCATAGAATCTCCGTATACAACATTTATTATATAAATACATTATCACTTATATATTATATAATAATTGTTTAACTGCTTTACAGCGGTAAAAATCAAGAGCATTAACCAGATTGGAGATAGAATTCAGGTTGAAGATAGGGTTTGAGATTTTCAGCTGAAATTTTCAATTAAGATTTTCAGGGATATTTGCATGTAAGTGCTTTTCCCACCCCTCTCTCCAAAATCCTTAAAGGCAGGCCCCTTCCTTTGCAAACCTGCACATGCAGTTCCGAGTTTCAGGAATTGTTTCAATAGCATCCGAGAGAATTTCAAATATTGAGTCCTGAGCCTTCCCCACAACTTCTGTGACTTCATCTGCTGTTAATTTCTGAGTGGTCATCCCACATGCCTGGTTTGTGACAATGGCAATGGAAGCATAACAGAGGCCGAGTTCCTTTGCAAGGACTACTTCCGGAAAGCCCGTCATGCCAACAACATCTGCAAATTGGTTCATCATACGGATTTCAGCCCTGGTCTCAAAACGAGGTCCTTCCGTGCAGGCATAAACCCCTTCGGTATAGGAAAGGCCCTGTTTTCCCAGGGCGTACTTAAGGGCTGTTTTTATTTCAGGACAATAGGGTTCGGCAACATCAACATGCACGGTTTTATCATCATAAAAGGTAGAAGGTCTGTTGCAGGTAAAATCTATGAAATCATCAAGTACTACAAAGCTGCCAACAGGATGTCCGCGCATTGACCCGACTGAGTTTGTGGATATTATTCGTTTCACTCCAAGGGAATTTACTGCCCAGACATTTGCCCTGTAGTTTACCCGGTGCGGAGGAATATGAATTTCTTCAGCGTGCCTGGGAATTATTGCAACACTTCTTCCTTTTATACTGGTAATATACGCGGTAACATCCCCATAGGGAGTCTTTACCGTATGACTTTCGCAGTCCCCGTGTGAGCTAAAACCTACGCCCCCGAACACCGCAATTTCTGCAACTTCATCTGCCTTATCCATTTTTGAATCTCCTTTCCCACGTTTTTAATGCAAAATATTATTTCCAGCTGATCGGGTACAAAGTTCATGCGATCTTTTTATCTCTTCTTCCTCTCCTTCTCTTCTCGTTTTCCGGAGTCTGGTTTGAGAGGGAATACTTTATCCCTGCAAGGGCGATGATGATTGCAATAGCAATCGAATATACGAAATACTGCAGTGCAAGGGTCGGATCACCTAACAGCCCATTAGATATGGAGGCTACTGCCAGGATATAGGTGCTTGCTCCCCAGAAGAGTAGGCCGGTTGCGATCACAAAGAGAGAGATTGAAATATTCCTATATATGGGCTTATCATCCATCCTGAGATCGAAAATCTTTCCCATGTTAGCAAGCAGAAGAGCTGCTGCATACCACCAGATAGAGACGTTGACGAAAACTGAGATAAGAGTCAGGGTACCGTGATACCAGACCCCTTCTGAAGAATAGAGCTTCCATACCTCCATAATTCCGTATACCGTGCCTACAAGACTGATAAGCAGGGCAGCAGTGTAGCTGATGAAAACCATCCGCTGCTCAAGGAAAGCATCCCAGAGCTTTTCTTTTTCAAGGGCAACAAGATCGTCGAGACCAAAGCCCCTGTAAAGCATATAAAGACCTACAGCCGCGAGTATTCCCACAATTGCCCCTTCTGGATAACGGGCAAGCAGGAAAATGGCGTATATGAGAAAAGCAAGGCCAATAGGCACAAAAAAAGTCTGAGAGATCTTGGGGTCACTAAAGGCGTGTTTGAGGATATAGTATGTGCTTTCCAGGTTTTCGCTCTGCATTACAACAATTCTTTTTACAGAGTCGATCTTCATTCTGGACTGCACTATAGGGACAAGAGTCTCGTCTTCTGCCCCATCCGAGACAAAGACCGCCCTCTGCACATCGTTCATCTTTAAATAGAGTTCGAGTTGTTCGGTGATTTTCTGGTCAGAGATTACTCCAACATTTTTGTCCCCCGCAAAAGAGACTAGCTCCGCATCAACTCCTTTCGCCCGAAGCTCATCAAGGATCCGGATCCCTCCGAAGATGGTATTTGTATCCGAATCCTCAGGGTCGGCAATTCCGAGTGCAACTGCTGCCTGAACGTTTGCCTCCCTCCCTACAATAGGAGTTCCCATTTTTGCTTTTTCACCGAGATCATTATCCCTGTCTATGCATATAACTAAGGTCTGCATGTCTCCTCAATCATTTTTATGAAAGTATCCGTCACGGGGAGCTAATTTTTGCTGGAGATGATACCACTTAGATTTTTTCCTTGCCAGAGGTTTCGAGAAACTCTATTAATTAGTTAAGCTGCCTTACTTTTAACAAGCATACTATTTTAATTTATACATTATAAGCCTGTAATGTAATGAGATTTCTCTTTAAAATTAGTTTTCGCCACGGCTGATTTTACAGCGCTGGTTTGAAACACAATGAATATGCAAAACCAGTTATAAATGTTAACAATGTATGTATAAAATTGTTTTGGGTGTATGGTCTGAACTTGCTCAATAAGAGCTGGCCAGTATTTCATAAACCGAGTAGTATAAAATTATTAAGAATCTATAAACAAAGAAATAAAGCCTGGAGAAGACAGAAGAACGCGAAAAAATCCCCTGACTATTGTAGTATGGATTAAACTAAATAATAAATGTGTAATACTTAGATCAGAATAAGCAGTAGGGGAATTGAAACTTTCAAGGATAATTTTATAATTAAGAGGGCCAATATAAATAAGCATTAAAAGACAGATATTCTATGGGAGAAATTTACTGTCTTTATCAAATATATAGGGGATTTATATGGCAAAAGCAGTTGAGACTGAAACAAAAGAAACAGGAGCCGGTAAAAAAGGCTTCAACGTCCCTGAAAAAGTTAAAAAGCTTGGGGCTGATGTTGACAACCTTACAAAAAAGACAGGTGATGAGGCCTCAAAACTTGCAAAGAGCATAAATGGGGAAATAAAATCGCTAGCTGGGGAAATAAAGTCCATTGATGTAAAGGACGAGGTAAAGAGCATCACTGGAAGGGTCGAAAAACTTGTTGACGCAACCGGAGACAATGCAAAAAAGCTTGCTTCGGAAATCAAGGCAGATATCAAAAAACTGATGGATAAAATCTAAGACTGATTTAAAGAAGATAAAGAAAATAAATAACGGATTGGAGGGCGAAGCCCTCTCTCTATTTATCTAATGTTTACTTTCCTTTCTGGCATTATAAGGGTACGGTTCTGAAGATACTGATCTGGATTTTACTTAATTACTTCTTCCCTGCACATAGACAGTATTAACAATTTCTCCTAAGATTACCGTAACTGTCACTGCATCTGTATCGACCATAACAGGTTTTCGGAAACAGGGCCAAACATATAGATGAACTGCCAGCATGAGGAACAGTTGAGAGCCACTTTTTAACGAGAACTGGTTCTGTCAGGTTGCAGGTCATGCAGGAGGCAGGACCTTCTACTTAATTCTACTTAATCCTCGTCTATCTGCCGTCTATTTTTCAACTGTTTCCTTAAGTTTTTCTTATATTAATAAAATGCATGTTCATAATAGTTAATTTTATAATAGAGTCCTGCTTAATGTATAAAATATATTAGAGGGTAAAAATGCAGGCTTATGCAGGTTTTTTCAGAAGGTTAATGGCCTCAGTAATCGATATTTACATAATTATTCTTCTGCTGGAATTTATCCAGTTTATATCAGGAGTAAGGGGAGGAACCCTTTTTAATATTGTGATAATTCTGTTTTCCTGGAACTATTTTGCCTATCAGGATAGTTCCGTCAGTCAGGGGACAGTTGGCAAACAGGCAATGAATATTGTTATAGTTGATCTAAATGGGAACCGAATTTCTTTTGTCTGTGCAACGAAGCGTTTTTTGGTGAAGATTCTGGCTTCTTTGCCATTTTTCGGGGGTTTTTTGCCAATTTTTTTCAATGAGAAAAAGCAGGGAATTCATGATAAAATTGCAAAAACTCTGGTTATTGTCAGAGAAGATTGAACGAATGAATATTGAGTCCAGCAGACTATGGATATTCGATTTAGAATTTTAGAAAATTACCTTTCTCTGCTTTTTATGTTCTATTTTTCTTCATTGTTTCTCTTCCTTTTATTCTTCATTGTTTCTCTTCCTTTTATTCTTCATTCATCTCAATCCAATTAATTCTTGTAGAAAAGTTTTAATATTTTTACAGAGATAAAATATTTCTATGATTCCTCACCTAAAGTAATAGGAAGTCATTTGCCGCCAATAAATAAGGTAAGGAACGGTTGTCATGTCCATTTACGTTGATCAACGCAGGTTCACAAAAAAAAGTTCTATTAAAATCAACTCAGTTTCAGGTAACTATTCTCAAAGAAATCCAGTCCAGAGCAGTCCAGTTCAAAATAATTCATTTCAGGATTATCCTTCCCAGAGCA
>DUGS01000143.1:0-648 GCA_013331265.1 Methanosarcina sp. | reverse complement strand
AATTTGAAAGTTTTTCTGGACATGGACGGCGTAATTACGGATTTTACAGGCGCATGTGAGAAATTAAGTGAACATATGATGGTCTGGTACACTGCAGACAGAGATCGCTTCTGGAAACACATTACTGCTGCTGGAGTCGGTTTCTGGTCAGATATGCCCTGGATGGCTGGTGGGAAAGAACTTCACGGCTTCCTCAAGAGTTCCGGCTTACATCCTACAATTCTTTCTGCGCTTCCGAGTCCGGATAGAAAAATGGCTATGTTCTACGCCAGAAAAGGAAAAATGGAGTGGTTGAAAAAAGAACTCGGGACTCCATATGCAAATGATGCAATTCTCTGTTTCCGCCCGGAAAAAGCCCTTCAGTCCGGGACTTCCAGAGTCCTGATCGATGATAATTCAAGTAATACCCGTGAATGGGAAGAAGCAGGAGGAACAGCTATCCTGCATAAGAATGCAGACCGGACAATAAAGTGTCTTGCCAGGATAGTGAAAGAAGAACAAAAGTGAAAAATCAGCAGATTAAATAGGATATTTTTAGATAAAAACCACATAAAATTTTCCAAGTAGGATATTCTTAATAGATATCTGGACTAATCAGGATTTCACAGAACTAATCCAAAAGCTAATAATCATTATCCGGATCATTCA
>DUGS01000171.1:4000-16580 GCA_013331265.1 Methanosarcina sp. | reverse complement strand
CTCCGCGCTCCCGTAGTAATAAAACTACATCATCAATACCAATTAACACATTTTCGACTTCACTTGCATCTATAGTAATGTCTAATAAAGCACAAAGAGGATATGCCCTCTTAAAGATTTTTGGAGTAATAGTAGTGCGATTTTAATCAGAATCTTTCTCATGAAAATCTTGAAAGAGCCATTCTTTAAGGCAGAGAAATCTTAGATAATATTACATGAATCTGGAGAAACCTTATATTATTTCTGTATACGCCCTTATACGGAACGAGAAAGGAGAATTCCTGCTGCTCAGGCGTTCGGAAAATTCCCGCACTAACCCCGGAAAATGGGACCTCCCGGGCGGAAAGGTGAACCAGGCCGAGTCACTTAAAGAAGGGGTTGCACGTGAGGTATGGGAAGAAACCGGAATTTCGATTTCCCCCGGGGAAATTGCAGGAGAGGTAAACTTTGAGCTTCCGAGAAAAAAAGTCATTGCTATTGTTTTTAATGGGGGGTATGTTGTTTCCGATGTTAAATTGAGTTATGAACACATTGAATATGCCTGGATTTCCCTTGAAGATATTCTTGGAATGGAGTCACTTCCTGCTTATTTTAGGGATTTCTTTGAACAGTTTGCCCATGAGAATAAACAGCCTTCCGAATTTCCTATTTAACCCTAAGACCGTATGTATTCTCATTAGATTCTTATTTGAAATACTCGTCTTCAAGTTTTTTTCTTTTTCTCCGACTATACTGCCAGCTTACTCCCAGGAACAGTATAACTGCAAGACCTAGAAAAAACGCTGCACGCAGCAAGCCCCCATACTTGCTAAGCAGTATCGGGTTTACATTATCTCCCATTTCATGTTCAGGGTACATTATATCCCTCGGGCTATTGCTGTGCCCGAGGCCAAGGGCATGCCCCAGTTCATGCTTTGAAATACTGAGCATTGTTGAATCTCCGTACTGGCGCCATGCTTTGCCCTGATAGTTTCCAACCTCAAGTACTATATCCACTTCAACGAACCGGTTTCCGGATATCTCTGGCTTTGCATAGCCAGCCACTCCCGAAGGAGCACCTTCAATACTTTCCAGGTTTTCAACCCATCTTATCCTGATGTCAGCTTCTTCGGAGTCAACAATCTCAAAAACAGGGGTGTAGTCGAGGTCCCCATTTCCTCCATTTTCCCAGTATTCAAGAGCTTTCTCTATCTGTTCATAGTATGTAGGACTGTAGTGGAGAGGGACGCTTTTGTTGTTAATGTATACTGTAATTGGAGAATGGTCCCAGGGGTTATCAAGAATTTTTTCCGGAACTTCCCCGGATGCTGCAGAAACGGCAGGTATAAAAAATAACACCAGAAATAAAATGAAGGATAAGGTTATTAGATGCACATTATTTTGATTAATACAAATGAGCCCCCATATCATTAATTTATTTAAAACTATTTTCTTTCTTATTCTCCTGTATATAAGCCGTATAAGTCCTTAAGCCGTGTAAGTCCTGCGTGAATTTGATAGTTTTATAGGCTGAAAATTAAAGTCAGAAAATGTCTTTTTAAAAATAAGTTTTAAGATTATAAAAACCTTGACCTGAAACGATTTATCAGGAAACCTATCTGGAGTTTAGCTTCAAATTGACTTTAACTTAAGCAGATAAAAAAAAGCCGTTTTTAATAATTAATCATTTAAAAATTGATTCTTTAATAAGTTAGCCTGGAGATATAAAATTCTGAGTCTTTGCTACCTGTTTATTAAATACATGTTTACTTTATATTTACTCCGGCGATATTACATACCTCGCAGTCAGGGTCGCAACATTGCTCTTTTTCTTCTTTTCCCTCTTCTTTATCGTGGTTATTTTCATCAGGAAATTCGGAGGCAAGAGCCCTTGTACTTTCTGCAAGCACTGCAGCGTTCGATAGAGATGCTCCTATCAGTATCGCAGAAAATATTTTTTCTTTTGAAATTCCTTTTCTTTTTGCTATTCTTACATGCATTTTCAGGCAGTGTTCACAGCGAAGGGCAGAAGCCACACTAATGGAAATGAGTTCCACGGTTTCCTGGTCGAGATGTTTAACCTCTCGCATGATGGAGTTGTCGTAAAGGGTCTTCGGAATAAATATCTCAGGAAGGTCCTTCATGAAATTCATAATATAAGGGACTTCTCCATACTGTTCCCGAACATCATCGAGGAGTTCAGGAATGACTTTCTGGGGATCACTTTTCAAAATTTCCACAATATCCTCAAGTTCCATAAGAAACCACCAGCATAGATTAACGTCGTGGAAACCGGACTAGACCCATATTTAGGTCGGGTTTTACAGTTTAAAGGATAAGTGAAAAGGCACAAACCCAGTAAAAATGTAAAGTGGATAATTTTTAGCTCAACAGAATCCGGGTCAAATTGCAAAACCTACGTCAGACTTAGATTTGATTTTTATCAATATATAATTTTTCATTTTTGACCGCGAAATATCTGCAAGCTCGGAAAGAGTAACTCCTTCATCAAACTCCAGCTTTTCTATTTTCTCATGGAACTCATCGTATGGCAGTTTGACCCTGAGCCCATTAAGCTGAAGAGTAAGCGGGGCTGGAGAAAGTACGGTACGGATTTCCTGAACCTGATTTTCTATCTCTTTCATTACCCGTGCAGGAAGTACTGCAAGAGGGTCTTTTGCCTGCTGTTTGCGGATATTATCCGCTATTTTTGAGACTCCTTCGTTGAGGCTATCAAGGGCATTAATTTCCTCTGTCCTTCTTAACCTGTGAGATACTCTTCCGATATTGCCAATGTAGAGGTCTGCTCCGGGAACATCTTCGGTTTTAAGGTCAGCAGGCCCTCCGGTAACCACAATCGGTATTTCTATGCCTTCAAAAAGTTTTGGCTTCTTTTTTGTAATGCAGTCACTGAAAGAGCCGAAGGTGAAAACTGCAATATCGTGCTCGTTAATCAGTTTCCTTTCGTAGTCCATTGACAGGGATACCCTTCGCCCCATCCCCCTTGCGAGCCCTATCATGTTCGTATTGGCTCCGGGGTGGCGGAGGTATTCTGCTACATCACAGGCTGAGTGAGGGAGATGATGAGAAGCAAGTGTAGGGGAGACAACTGCAATTTCCACACCTGTGAGAGGTGCTTCCACCAGAACCCCAAGTAGTTCGTCCGAGAGTTTTTTTACAACATCAACATCTTTTTCAGGCACAAGCATTATAAGATTGACTTCAGTCCCGGTAACTACTTTCTGGATTATGTAGCCTCCCAGGTCTTCCATCAACTCGATTAAAAGCCCGTGCTTATGGACCCCCCCGGTATAAAGATAGGGTAGGAGTACAGCCATCTTATTTTTTCCCTCCTTCCATCAATTCTTCAAGCATTGCTCCTGCTTCTTCTATCCACTCATGTTTCAATGCTTCCTCGGATGCTACGAAAACAAAGCGGTTACCTTTATACAGGTGGTAGCGAACCCTGAACCCTTCGGGAGTTGCCCTGATTGCAAAGTCCACGAGGTTCTCATGAAGCCTGTGCCTTGGATCTGCAACCATCATATCTTTAAGAAAAGCCGCTTCTTCCACTGCCCTATCCGTACTTATGGTTACAGTCCATCTGTCCGGCTGGCTGATGTTCGCTTTTCCGTAGCGCTCCCAGAGTTTCACGAGCAGTTCCGGGATGTATTGCTCTTTTGTGATCGAGATTATTACTTCACCGGCGATAGGTTTTGCTTCCACGTCGGCAATATCAATTGTCGTGACCTTTGTGCCTACGTCCCTGAGAATGATAGCCATCTGGAAGAGTGAATCTTCAGGCCTCAGCACCACCTTGATCCTTCCTATTGCAGGGGCAAGCTTGAGACTTGCAAGGTTGTCCTCTATAATCTTCCTGTAAAACTCCTGCTCCGAATCAATTGCGGACTCGACAACAAAGGTCTCAAGCGAATCCATTTTGACCTCACTCCTCCACGTAGCCTGAAGCAAGAAGGGCTGCTCCTACTGCCCCAATAAGATGGGAGTTTTCAGGCACAAGGACATTGATCTTGAGAAGTTCTCCAAGGGCTTTTGGGACACCTGCAATTAGCGAAGACCCACCAACAAGAATCAGAGGTTCTTTAACATCTACTTCCTGCAACTGCTGTTCGTAGATCTGTTCTACCACACTGTAGCAGGCGGCTGCAGCCACATCTTCAGGAGTAGCTCCTTTTGCAAGGGAATTTACAAGGGATTGGGTTCCAAATACTATGCAGTAGCTGTTCATGGACACATTTTCATGCATGCCTTTTACTGCAAGATCTCCAAGTTCGGTAATATCCACACCGAGACGTTTTGAGATCATTTCAAAGAAGCGTCCCGAGGCTCCGGCGCAGATCCCGCCCATTGTAAACATTCCCGGAATTCCATCTTCAACCGAAATTGCCTTGTTGTCCATCCCGCCTATATCAATAACTGTTGCAGGACCTCTCTGCCGGTCTGCAAGATAAACCGCTCCTTTAGAGTTGACGGTAATTTCTTCCTGGACAAGCTGAGCTTTAAAATGGTTCCCTATAAGGAATCGTCCGTATCCTGTCGTGCCCATAGCCTGGACTTCTTCTCTGGGAACTCCGGCTTCTTTAAGAGCCTGAGAATATGCTTCTTCAGCACTTTCAAGGACTTTTGTTGTCGGCACCCAGCCCTTACCAATTATTTTATTATCCTTCATTATTACTGCTTTTGTAGTCGTTGACCCTGAGTCTATTCCGGCAGTAAGTCCTTTCTGAACTTCCCTTGCAAGAAGATGCCTGCGTCTGACAACCGTTGTCAGGGCTTCCAGGCGGGTGAGAAGGGTGCCGGCAGTGGTGCTCTCGGTAAAAGAATAGCTAATAACCGGAATATTGGCGTGTCTGTGGATGTATCTTCTTACCTCATTTCGTACGATTGCTCCTTCGGCGCAGCGGAAGCAGGTAGTAATAAAGACTCCGTCCACATTGGCTATGCCTTCAACGACAGCCTTTGCCCGTGCCATCATAAGCCTCAGGTCTCCGCTTGCAACCTCAAGCCCGAAGTCCTTGCCAATGGTATCTATCGATGCGACGTCAATTTCAGGGTAAACGAATTTTGCATTCACTTTGGCTGCCGCTTCATCAAATTCAGGCTGAACCCCTGCATATTCGGAACCGCAGGATACCAGGGCAATCTTGACGAGTCCAGAATCTTCAGCGCTCATTTTTTATCCTCCATTTCTGTCGTTTTTTCCTCTATTGCCTTTTCATCTTCTTCGGACTTTTCTTTAGGCAAGGACTCCAGGAATTCTGCAATCTTGCTTACGAAATCACGGGCTTCTTCCTCAGATTCCGGATACTTTACTTCAAGTATAGGGACATTTTTTGAGCGGACCAGATATTTCGTTAACTCATTTGTACGGTTACAGCCCACACAGCCAAAGTTTGTGGGTGGGTTTTCAACTATAATTGCAGCTTCCGTCTCTTCTATCAGGGGGCCTATCAGTGACATCCTTCCCCTTACCCCAGCCGGGACTTCAATTGCAGCATATTTAAGACCCGCTTTGGGGTCTTCTGAAGTGATATTGATAGGAGGAGAATCCAGGCTAATACTCGTAACTTTTTCTCGTATCTGGTTCATCATGGTAAGGGGTTTGTGCCCGAAACGCTCAACAAGGTCAGAAAGAATTAGACTATTTATAGGGTAAATGAAAACCTTTGCCAAAAAATTCACCTCGAAAGTTCCGCTTCAATAATTTTTTCCAGATCCGAAACTTTAAGCCTGCTTTTTTCCTTTGTCTCCTTTTTTAAGGGTTTATTTGCTTCCAGTTCATCAAGTGCAGCCCCTATGGCAGGAAGCATCTCAACTTCTTCTCTCAGGAAGTGAAATCCCGGTCTTGGACCTCCTCCCCTGCTTGCCCGGCAACGTCTCGCATCGCCTGCAGGGAATCCTCTATCTTTTATAAAAATGTGGTTTTTGTCCAGCTGGCGGATCTTTTCAACCACCGCCATGACATCCTCCCTGAACCCTGTTACAATCAGTCCAAAGCAGGTTTCCTTTACAGTAACCGGAAACTCTGATTCATAAATCTTCATGGCTGCATCTGCAGGCAGCACTTTATCCGAACTGATTACAATATATTTTGTAATCTCTTCTTTTTTAATCTCTGTCATACTCTGTCTCTCCTCAGCTTTGGGAGACTTCACCTGCAAAAAATCTAAAGATGTGAACCCGCTTAAGCATCAGGTATTTACTTTGCTTATGTATTATTTTATTGTTGCATTATTTATCTACTTATGTGACCTTCTTTTTATTTTTTAATAATTATCCTTTGCCCTGGTCCTCAATTTTCCTGCGTGAAATTTCACTTACGTATATAGCATCCCCTTCTTTGATGCCTTTGAGTCTATCAGGCTCAACTATCCTGCCAATTATGTTTGTTGAAGAAAATTTTTCTCCAGTGGGGCCAAAAAGATCGTCGTCTATAAGTCTGACTCCTATAGTTCCCATTCTCTTTGCTGCCTGGTTTGTGATCCCTATTTCTCCAGCTATTACCCTGTCAGCTGGTGTGTTTTCAGGAAGAATTTCTTTGTATTTTACCACTTCCTTTTCTGTTTTAAAAAGGTAAGTGTTCTCGTATATCATATAGACAGGAAGTTTTCCGACGGTTTTAGTCTTGAGTTCAAGAGAGTGGCGGAAAAAGTCCACAGATTTTGGAGCTCTCTTCGGATAAAGTTCAACCTCAATGAGTTTTGCCCTGGGTACCGCATAGGCAGTTACCTTAGCCCCTCCGAGAATTTCCAGGGTAGTTGGAGGGTCCTGCCTGACAATTACTGCATCTTCTCCTGTGTACCCATCTCTTATCAGTTCAACCCCTATGGAGGAAAGTACAGGCTCTACCTCTTCAAAGCTGTGCCCGAGCAGGACGATCTGGGGAGGAAGGCATTCTACTGACAGTTTCTGTCCTTTTTCTGCAAGTTTGATAAGTTCAAGGCCTTTTGTTACCTGCCCTACGACAGAATGCACCAGGCTTGAAGGCCGTTCCTCTCTGGAGATGTATATCCTGCCTGTCCCATATCCCACTGTCCTTACCGAAATAGCACCTTCTCTTCTCGGATCAAAATTTTCATACGGGGCAGGCACTTCTCTAAGGCTGTCGTCCGAAATAAACGAGCTGGTAACGACGTCCACATTAAGAGTTCCTTCACGGGTCAGGGCATAGAAATGTTCTGCCCCTACTGGAGCGTTTCTGGAAAGCTCCACTTCAAAATAAGTGAATATGCTGTCCTCATCTTCGAGAAGAATAGAGAGATCGGTGGTGCATGTTTTTTCTGCAATCTGCTCCCATTCTATAACCGGTTCTATGCTCAGGATAGAATCTTCTCTCGAAAGCTTGAATACTATTTTTCTTCCGGTTACAATTGTTGCAAAAACGCCATCATTGGGAGATCCATATTCAGCTGTATGTCTTTTTCTTGACAGGATTAAATGAGTATTATGGGGGTCAAATCCTCCTGCCCCAAAAAGGACGTCAAAAGCTTCAAAACTCCCGGTTTCGCGCGAAGGTTTTATGTCGGCTTCAAAAGGCCCGAAAGCCAGAGCTTCAGGACTTTCCCAGTGGATATTTTTTCCTTCGTACTCTTTATAGTGTTCAGCCCATAATTTTCCTGAGAACGACTCGGGATCTTTGATTTCTATCCTCAGCTCCCCTTTGGGCGTATTGATAGCGTATTCGGTGATCTTCTCCTTTCTTTTCTCAGCGGTTTTTTTAAGAATTCCAACCGCTGCACCGGCTATGTAAGGGGCTCTGGAAACTTTAAGGGCGTCTCCAAGGGTAGAGCCTGCAGGCAGAATATATCTCTGCCCGTTCACCTCTACGCTGATCTCATTACTCGTAATCGGCACCTCATTTTAGTATTTTTTCCATACTAAGAGGTGGCAGCATATTTATATTTCTTCTGCAGCTTTGATCTTTTCTTCTTCAGTGAGCTGAGCAAGCACATTCTTTGGCTGACCTATTTCCGCGATCTTTCCGTCACGCATAAGTGCAACACGGTCGCAGATCTCATTTACAAAGTCCATGTCGTGGGAGACAATAACAAAAGTCTCTCCAATTTCTTCCCTGGCTTTGAGGATGGAATTTGTTACCGCGATTTTTGTGATCGGGTCCATGGTCCCGGTTGGTTCGTCCATGATGACAATTCTTGGCTCCTTGATCAGAACCTGTGCAAGTGCAATCCTATGCCGCTCCCCTTCACTCATTTCATCGGTCATTTTGGGTAAAATAGTTTTTGCCTTATCCTCTTCAAACCCTGCAGCTTTAAGGGTTATTACGGCTTTTCTTACCCCGAGTTCGAATGGAAGGTCAAGACTGATCGATTCTGTGAGGTTGTCTATTACGGAACTGTGTGTATAAAGCCCGTATTCCTGGTGCAGGAATCCCATATATTTCGTTGCCCTGCCTTTATTGTCAACCCCTAATTTTGTCATGTCTATCCAGTCATCTCCTATGCGGACTTCGACCTCACCTGAGGTTGGCGGTAAAATTCCCATGAGGATTTTTGAGGTTGTGGTCTTGCCTGCTCCACTTATTCCTACAAGCCCGAAGATCTCTCCTTCCTTCACGTCAAAGGATATATCGTCGACTGCTCTTACCACACCCCTGTCTACCGAAATATAGCGCTTTGACAGGTTCCTTACCCGGATAATAGGTTCCCCTACCATGGCGTTCTTTTCGTGCCTGACCATTGATGCGTTTTGCATGAAGATTGCAGAAACCTCAAGAGGGTTTCCTTCCTGGACGACTTCTCCGTTTTCGAGAAGGATTGCCTTATCTGCCAGTTTTTCAATTACTTCAGGCCAGTGTGAAGTAAGCACCATGCTCATATCGTAGTTATTAACAGCCTTTATTATTGCTTCGTGAACCAGCTTTGCAGTCATGGGGTCAAGTGTACCTGTAGGTTCGTCGGCTAACAGGAGTAGGGGATTTCTTACAAGCTGTCTTGCAAGCACAACCCTCTGTTTTTCCCCTCCTGAAAGTTCCCTTGCTACGTGCATCATGCGGTGACTCAGGTTTACTTCCTCGAGTAGTTCAACCGCTTTTTTCATAGCGTCATTTCCCTTATACCCGATTTCATTCAGGGAGTTAATGACATTTACCAGAACCCTTTCATCCCCGTAAAGGGCAAAGGTCCTCTGGAGCATGATTGCAATGCGTTTGGTGATATCCTTCCTTATGGGATCATAAAGAGAAAGCTTTATGAAATCAGCTTCAAACGCCTCAAGACTCTCACCACAGACCGGGCATTTCTGGCCTACTCTGCTCGGCCGTTCTATATATCCGCATTTTGTACAGCGGGCCAGATGATAAATCACTTCGCCTGAAATGTTTTCAAAAGACTCGGTCCCGCGCAGCACATGCATCAGGATTGTTTTCCCGGATCCGCTTTTTCCCAGAATTCCAACGACTTCCCCTTCGTTGATGTTTAAACTTACATTTTTTAGGGCTTTGAGACCATCGAAGTCTACAGTTAGGTTTTTAACTTCAATAAATACTGGCATGCATTTTCCTCCGCAAACTATGAGCTGCATATGAATCTAGTGGCTTTCTCCCGCCTTCCTGGGCATATTGCTCAAGAGTAAAAAGTAATTATTTCAAAGTGGAATCTCACATTAATATTATCAATAAATTTCACACATATGGGCAACAAGTAGATAAGAATAAACATTACATAAACATAACGCATTATTTTATCACTGTTAACATCCGTAATCAACATCGATTGGCAAACTTGATGGATTTTTTATTCTTATAATCCTTTTACCACATCCACGACTTTTATTATATCGTCGAGCACCACATCTGCTGCTTTCCTGAGTTCCTCGGGCCTTTTATCCCCCTGCTGGGTTGTCATTATTCCTACGTCTGCTGCCCTGAGCGCCAGTATATCATTAATCCCATCCCCTACCATAATTACTTTCTCATATCTGCTTTTGAGTTCAAGCACCACTTTCTCTTTCATAAACGGATCTGCAAATGCAAAGACCCTTTCCAGGGGGATATTTATCAATTCTGCAAGCTGCGCGAGGGCGGACATTCTGTCCCCTGATGCTATGTACATATCAACTTCCATAGCCTGAAGTATCTGGGCGGTCTGCAATGTCTTGCTGAATACCTGCCCTCCCGTACTGAGTACATAGGGTATCCTTCTTGCCTCCGAGTCCACTATCATACCTGCTGCAAGATAAATGCTGTCAGGGCAGCGGGACGTAACTGCTTTGAGCACATCATGCACATCTCCCATAAGGAGGGAAGTCCCTTTTATGACATCACACGCAATATCCTGGGTAAACTGTCCTTTTGAACAGCTTATACCTATCGAAACTTTATACTCCCTTATAAATTCAAATAAAGACATATCCCTTCTTGAGTGCAGTATTATTTCTTTCTCGGTATTAAGAGCTACAAGGCCGCAGCCGTTTTTCTTTGCTACAATGGCAGTGCTCTCTATGTTTTCAAGAATATTTCCGGTACTGGACTCTTTTGCAACCCTGTACATATGGAGGAGAGTTCCGGCACTGTCAAAGACCACTGCAATTCGTCTGGTCATGTCAAATGATTATTCTATAAAATAAAAAAATCTTTGTGAAAGCAGGGAAATATAGCCAGGAAAAGAGAATTTATAAAAATAAATGAAGTAGTGAAGTTAAACTTCCATTTATCTTCTCTTATAAAATCGAGGCTCCGGAAAGCAGAACTCCTATAAAAAAACCCAGAATTGCTCCGGTATTCAGGAAGGGCAGCCCTGCCTGGGGGTTTCCTTTCATTACTACTATAGACAGAAGTATATGCCCTACAAGAGTCCCAAGCATTGCCCCGATTACAGGGTATGAGAATACTCCGTTTTCAAGAAATACATTTGCTGAAACTACCAGCAGGGTGGGCATGACTGCATCGCCAAGGCCCATGAAAAAGGCTTCACGTTTTTCTCCCTCATTAAAACTTTCTTTAATAAACGAATAGTCCGCATGCTTTGGAATTATGAATAGAATGGGAAGTTTAAGGTCCATCACGCCTTCAGCCATGGTTACCATATGTTTTGTTTTATATACCGAGATCGCATCATAAACTGCAAGAAGTATCAAAAGGACTACTACCGGGATAACGGAAAGTGAGATACCTATCAGAGTACTGACCCCAGCTGCTATGCAGACTCCCAGAATATCGATTACATACCATTCAGGGAATTTGTAAAGCAGTACTGTCAACCCTATAGATATCAGGATCGAAATAATATCTTCAAAGCCTGAGAGTGAAGGGATCAGGGTGAAAAGTGCGAAAAATACATAGTATAGAGTACTTACTATAGCGAGATATATGAGTAAGCTAATGATCCATTTCATGTTTTTCTTAATCGCTATCAGGACAAAGAGCGTAAATGCCAGGATCATTATGATGTAATAAATAGAGTTGGAAACCTGCGTTGGATCTTCAAAAGCCTGCATATCATTAGTTTCCATCGGCATTGACAAAAGCAGGGAAAGAACCTGTACTATCAGGATTAACCCTGCCATGGAAAGGATCGGAAAATAATCTTTAAGTGAATGTTCGCTGGAACTCAATTATTAAACTCCTTATTTCTTGACATTATGCTTTTTCTATTCTTTATATATCTACTCTATCCTCTATCTTCAGTTTTTATCCTCTTTATTTCTTCAGTTTTTATCCTCTATATTATACCACTTGCCCAATTGCTTACACTATCCATATTTTCTCTGTAATTAGCCCCAAATATACAGGTTCTTTTGAATAGTTATTTTATACAACACTCAGGATTTTATTAGTCCAACTTACTATATTTCTACTAATCCTTTTTTTATATATTGTCTGATTTTTTACCATATTACAGAAAAAACAAATTCGAGATAAAGGACACATAAATAGTTTATGCAAATAATTAAATAGGATTACTGTATAAAAAATACACAAAATAGAAAAATAGTAAATATAGAAGTGTATTAAATATTGAAAAAACAGTAAATACTTTATGGGATTGTCTTTATATAACAATTTCCATTCCGATATCGGGGAATTTGTTTTCTACGCGAAATTTACTATTTCATAAGGAAAATTTCCATAAGTACGTCCGAGGTATATAATGGAGACAAGAGATACAGTATTCCTAATTGTGATGGTTCTGTCATCTTTCCTTCTATCCTTTGAGTGGCTCAGAAGGTTTACATACAAGCCCACAAACCCTTTAATTGACCCTTTAATTATCATATCTATTATGGTTCTAATCGGAACCTTATCTCTCATGCTCATTTCCATTAACAATAAACTTCAGGATTTTGAAGATAAGATTGAAGCAAGGGATCGTGCCCTCAGGGTTAATATGGAAAGTTCGGATACAAAAATTGAAGAAAGGATGAATGAACTCTCAAGCAAAGTTGATAATGCAGTATATGAATTCAACCGCAGAAAGTATCATTGATTTCTGCCCAAAATCTTATTTTTTCCCGCGAGAGTAAATACTGTCAGCCTTCTTCTTGTGTCTGTAGTCTGTTTTTACCTTTTCTTTCGGGAATTGTCTGGTCTAACCGGTCTTATTTGTAAGTGAAATATTAAAGA
>DUGS01000171.1:0-3692 GCA_013331265.1 Methanosarcina sp. | reverse complement strand
ATTCCTTTTAAATCTTCTTTAATCTGTCAAATGATTTTACTTTTTTTTCCAGTTTTTTCTTTTAACAGTTATTTCTTTGCTTTTCTTCTATCCTTTCTTTTTTTCGTTCTCCATTTCAGTTTCACATTGTAACTTATCTCCATGACTCATTATTTATCCGGAATACGTTTAAATAACATCATCGTTAATCAACGATTATTTTGTGAATTTTTAAATTTTTTTTGTTTTCAAATTTCTTTTAATGCTAGGAAATCAACATTACATATTTAATTATATTATAATGTGAGGCAACTCCACTCCTTTACAGATTTAATTTAAAAGAAAAGTTCATATACAAGTTTTGTTAAAGAGATTTTAACTTACATGTTGAATATGTTAAATTTGGTATTACTATCAAAGATATATTTAACAACCTATATTACATAATATTCTCTGGAACATTATTCACTCGAAATTTTTCGGGCACAGGATCCACTATTAGCAATATTTATATACAGGATATTCTGTAGTAAGGGGGAATATCTGTATTCCAGATATTTATAAATATATTCATATTAATACAGTGAATCGTAAGTTATTATTACTCAGAGTTAGTATATTGAATTACCTTGTGTAAACAGGTAAAGAAGGAAAGCTAATATGCACCTCAATCTTGAACCGATTGGCATTATCAAAAAGGTTGCAAATAAGTCGGAGATTTTGATTTATTCTGATTTTGAGCAGGTTATAAGAAATATCGTATCCAAAATAGGTGAAGGAGCGGAAATGGGCCAGAAGCTTCTGGTTATCCATAAAAACAATAGCAAAAAACAAGTAGATGGTCACCAGGTCCAGGTCACGAAGGCCACGCTTCTGGAAAGAAAAGGGAATCTGCTGACAATATCTAAAATCGAGGCAAATGAAGACTCGGTAATTGATGTCCGACTTGATCAGACAGCCTGATAGCTCAGAATTTCGACATATGCCGATAAAATCTTAGATTCTTGCAAATTCTTTTTTCTCCTGCGTAGCCTGGACTGGGAATTACAGCGGGCTGAATTCTGGTTCTAAACGCCAGAGAGCAGGATTTACCACATTTATTTATTTTTTAACTCTTTTTGATTCCGTGCAGAATTTGTCTAACGGAAATACTGATTTTGAAAACCTGACAGATGACCAAATTAGAATAGACGTCCTTTGAAATTTAACATCGTTTTTTGCCCTGAGAGCCTGGGAAAACGCCTGGACTTAAATGAGGTCTGGTTAATCTATGAAAGGAGGCCTGATTCTTCAAATTTGAAATAACTCTTCATTTAAACCCTTTTTAATTCTTCTCTACAAAAAAGAACTTCTGTCTGATAGCGAGCGTAAAACTTCAGTATACATAAAGCCTATTGTCAATTAACTAAAGATACTGGCAGTGATTTGCATCCCCTGACATACTTGCCTGGAGATAATGAATCTCCTGAGCAGTAAAAGGGTTAAAGACAAAAGAACAAGAGTAATGAAGCACCGAGGCTTAAAATAGAGTAATCTGAGGGAAACCATGGGTACTGATATAGGAGATCTGCTCCAGAAAAGAAAAATAGAGCTTTCTGCCCTCACAAATCGGGTGGTTGCAATTGATGCATTTAATACTCTTCACCAGTTTTTGAGCATTATCCGCCAGAGGGATGGAAGTCCTCTGGTTAATTCCAGCGGGAAAGTGACCTCTCACCTCTCTGGCCTGCTCTACAGGACAGCGAGCCTGGTTGAAGCTGGCATTAAACCTGTTTTCGTTTTTGATGGTAAGCCCCCTGACCTGAAATTCGAAACCCTGAACCGAAGGAAAGAAGTTAGAGAATCTTCACTGGAAAAATGGGAAAATGCAAAAGTAGAAGGTGATCTTGAAGCCGCTTATAAATATGCTCAGGCTTCTTCAAAGGTTGATCAGGAAATTGTTGAAGATTCCAAATACCTCCTCAGCATAATGGGCATTCCATGGATACAGGCTCCCTGTGAAGGGGAGGCGCAGGCTGCCCATATGGTCCTTAAAAAAGATGCCGATTGTGTTGCTTCCCAGGACTACGACTCCTTTCTTTTTGGGGCACCGAGCGTTGTCCGCAACATGGCCGCCACTGGAAAACGAAAGCTCCCTGGAAAGAATGTATACGTTGATGTCGAACTTGAAATGATAGAACTTGATGAAACTCTCAGGGCTCTGGGAATCAACAGGGACCAGCTTATCGATATTGCGATCTGCGTTGGTACGGATTTTAACAAAGGATTGGAAAAAGTGGGTCCCAAAACAGCCCTTAAACTGATTAAAAAGCATGGAGATATTCATGCCGTGCTCCGGGAAAAAGGAGTGGAAATCGAAGGTCTGGACAGTATAAAGGAACTTTTTACCCATCCTGATGTTACGGATGACTACGAGATCAAATGGGGTAAACCGGATCCCGAAAAACTCATCAAATTCCTCTGCGAGGAGAACGACTTCTCCGTGGACAGGGTGGAAAAAGCTGCAGAGCGCCTTAAAGCGGCTTCAGGAGCAAGGCAGAAAACTCTTGACCAGTGGTTCTAAAGGGTTTTAAGGCTCAAGGGGCACTTCCATTTATAGGAATAAGCATAAAACCCTTGAGTCTTTAGCTCAGGGGATATAAGCGTCAACTTCCTCGCAGTCTCTTGTTATCTTTACATTTCCTTTACATTCAATCCATTCTATGTGAAACCCTCTTCTCCAGAAAAAACCCAACAAAAGTTTTACTTATGGCTATGGCAGGGCAGAAGACCTTGCAGGTCTGTCAGTCGTTTTCCTTATTTTTATCAGTGTAGCAGTCGCAGCTTATGAATCGTTTTTCAGGCTTCATTCCCCGCAGCCGGTTGGTTTTCTCCGGGCTGTAGCTGCAGCGTCAATTATTGGTTTTCTGGGTTTTCCCGCATGATGGATGGAGTTGACCCCGGAATTGTTGACGATATCCACCAGGTGGTCAGCCAGGTAAAAGACGTAAAGGGTATCACGGAGATCAGAGTGCGCTGGTTAGGGCACAGGCTTTATGCTGAAGTGAACATCGCAGTAGATTCCGGGCTCTCTGTTAAGGAAGGCCATGAAATCGCAGTCAACGTGAGGCACAAAATGCTTCACTGCCTGGATTACATTTCAAACGCAATTGTGCATGTAGATCCCCTGGGAGAGTCAGGCGAGATTTTCCATCGGCTTCCGGAACACGAACCCGCCGCTACTCATGTTAATTTTCACTGAATCTGGAGCTTCTTATTACTTACAACATCAAAATTCTCTCACTCAGACTTTAGATTTCCGCACTCAGGTTTTAGATATCTCTGCTCCACTGTTTTTGGCTCGAGTCATCATTGTGACTCCGCCTACGGATTCATCAAGCATTTTCTGGACTTCTGTTTGAAGCTGCCTGCCTTCTTCTCTGTTGTCCACAAATGCATAAACTACAGGCCCAAAAGAGCTTACTCCTGCTCCATAACTCCGGTTGCGCATGAAAGAAGCAATATTCTTTACAAAATCAGGCCAGATCAGGCTCTCCCTTTTATTAAAGCCGACAGTCTGGACATGATTTACTGCAGCTCCGAAGCTCTCAATATCTTCTTCTATTACGGCAGGCATCATCTGCATGAGTACAATATGGGAAATTTCCCTGACTTCTTCTATAGGGAGGGGGCAGAATTTCTTGAAGGTCTCGATTTCCTCCTGGTCATGCATT
>DUGS01000001.1:1714-3714 GCA_013331265.1 Methanosarcina sp. | reverse complement strand
TACTACGTTTGGGTTTCTCACGGACCCGAAACATAGGGATATACTTTCTTCCCTTTCCGGATCTTTTTTACTCTGACAATATTTTCAGTTCTTTCACTGCTATCATTTCCTGCATTATTGAGTGCTGAATGGGGAGCATCAATAAGCATGAAACCATTTACTGTACGTGTCATAATCATTCCTCCTCAAGTAGTCCTGTTTCTTCTTCCTCGTTAGAGATAAGTTCAGATTTCAAAGAATCCTGGGCAACTAGCCAGTTATGCAAGTTTTCGTAAATTCTGAATAGTAATAGATCCTGAGTTTCTCTCCAGCCTATATTCCCTTCAGGAAAGAGATCTTCCATGAAGTCTTCAAGACTAAAAAGTGAGTCTTTGTAACCCCTTTTAATTCGGTCAATTTCGATAAATCTCAACTGATTCCTGAATGATGCAAAATTGCTTGCCATTTCAAGCTGGTTTAATCTTTTTATATTCTGAGTGTCCTTTATGTACTCCGAAATGCTGTCCCCAACTTTCTTGAGAGTATCCAGTCTTTTACTGCCCATATTTCTTACCTCTTTTAAATAGAATTCAATTAGTTCCCAATCCCCGTAGACATGCCGGGTTTTTTTATCAATAAAATATTTTACAATAGAATGACCTTTTAGAAGATTTATGTAAACAGAATTTCCCCGATTCTTGTATTCATCCCCTTCCTTGATTTTGTCCCAGTTAAAATAGCCCCTTCTGACTATTTTCATCCATTCTGAGGACTGATCCAACTGTTTGACATAAGCCAGAAACCTAAAAACAGGGGTTGGAACTCTATATATATCTAGATCAGGCCCCTGGTTATAATTTGTAAAATGATACATGTTTATTGAGGGATTTTCTTCAACCCATCTTTCATCATATTCAAGGATAATATCCTCAATTATGTGAAAAAGAGCATTGACAGGATTTTTGTAACCTTCATCAAAACAACCGCTGTAACTGTTTACTGAAATTTGCCTTCGGATGTCTTTTATTGATTTTTCTGCCCAGTAATGCATTACTTTTTCGGAATTCGAATGAATGAGCAAAAGCTTGCCGCAGGCATAAGAAACAAAAGGAGAAAATTGGACTGCAAGCGTACAGGCGGGGCAGTAATCTCCTCCCGATTGCCCAGATGGAAAGAAGTTTATCAAAGATCCAGACCCTATAAGAGGGATTTCACTTTTGTTCCTTAATGCTTTAACATCCCTCCTACCACAGGAAATACAATTACCTGCATCCTGCAGTGGTTCAACCTGTGAAACCAATTCCTCAAAAAATTGCTTTAATCTTTTTTCTTTATCTTTTATAGAGGGATTGGTTACTGCATTATTAGGAAATACAGAAAATAGGTTTTTTCCCCAAGCTTCGGTAAGATAAATCGGAATTATATCTGAAATGCTCCTTTTAATATCCTCAATTTCAAGTTCCTTTGGGTTTTTCTTTTCTGCCCATTCGCAAATTGCCCATATACCACCATCAGTGAATGGATTCCCTGTATACTGATATATCAATATTTAACCTCCAGATAACTTTTTTTTCATTATCAAGGCTTGTTTTCTTGCCCATTCTTCGGATATGGACTTTTTCTTGCAGAATTTCCAGTACTTTCAAAAACAGTATTAATTCAACGGGATTTGTGTTATCCATAAGTTGTTCCCTAACTATTTATTAGATTTTCTAATTACATTTACCCGTTTTTTGATATGTAATATAGTGTAATAGTGTATTTGTAGTAAATAAATGTTATTGCGAACTCTAAATGGCAACGTTATTATAGCTTTATAAAAAGTGTAAAAAATAAATAATCCCTTAAAGGTCTTATTTTCAATAAATTACGAACTCTAAATTTTCAATCCCTCATAGGAATGATTACTATTACATTTTTCTAATAGTATATAGCTTTTTAATTTCTTATTAGAATACGTTTCTATCCCAAGTTTTAAATATAGGGAGTTTTTCAGTAGTGTTTCAATCCCTCTAAGGCCT
>DUGS01000001.1:503-1532 GCA_013331265.1 Methanosarcina sp. | reverse complement strand
CCTCTAAGGCCTGATTTTAACGTGGCTGGGAAAAGCTGAGGAGGCAGAGGACTGGATAAACCGGGTTTCTTCGGAAGAAACAGCAACAAACAACTTTTTTGAGCCTCATTAACTCAAACCCAAAAAACAACCTTTCGCCGGACGAAAGCCCGGACAATGACCCTTTTTTTCCTTGTGGTTTTGCCCTGCTATGGGACCTCGTGGAGTGGATCCGGAGGACCTGCTGGGTCCCAAAGGAAAGGAAAAGCGAAGGAAAAATTTACTTCTTGTAACCAAATACTTTATCGTATTTTTTGTGATCGATTATATCAATCACTATTACGAGAGTTTCAACGCCCGAATTACCAGCTGTAAGTGTGTAAAGCGTTCTCCAGAAGCTTGAGAGTTCCACTCTAAACAGGTTCTTTACTCCATATTTGGTTTTATATTCTGAAGGAATTAATCTTTTAGCAACTGGATTTCCATAATGAACATCGCTTTTTATTAACTCTATTTTCTGATGAAAAGCATTAAGGATTGTCTCTTCCTGCTTTGAGTCCGAAGCCTTACTTATCAGATATTCATATGCCTCATCAGCTTCAGGAGTTAATCTTACACTTACGCGCTTCATGCTTATTCACATATTATAACTCACGTCCGTAAATCGCAACGTTCCTTAAATTTTGATTTGTGTTGTGAATCCAGGTTATCCCTCTTAACCCAACAACTATTTTATTACTTTTTTCCAGGTATTCCAAAATAGTCATTAAAGTAGTGTGATTTACCTGCCGCGGAAGCGCTTTTTTTAGTTTCGGAATAGTTATAACACTATCAGGAGAATTTTGTATAGCATCTTCTACCATGATAATTGTGTTGAGAGTTGGAGAAGGTTTTACCCGATCAGAATTTAATGCCTCTGCCATTTATCCACTTCCATAGATTTAAAATGATTAAATAAGAAATAGTTATTAGTTAATAATTAACTTGCATCAATAAATACTTGTGGTTTACGGTGACATCGTTTCAATCCCTCTAAGGCCTGATTTTAAC
>DUGS01000001.1:0-221 GCA_013331265.1 Methanosarcina sp. | reverse complement strand
CTCTAAGGCCTGATTTTAACTTTTCTGGTATGTTTATAGTAACTTGTTTCATTCTTGTTTCAATCCCTCTAAGGCCTGATTTTAACCTGTTCCTCCTGCTGTTTAGGCTCGGGCTCAGGGTGTTTCAATCCCTCTAAGGCCTGATTTTAACGACTGCGTGCAGGCACTTATTGTTCCCATGATCACGTTTCAATCCCTCTAAGGCCTGATTTTAACCCTGT
>DUGS01000037.1 GCA_013331265.1 Methanosarcina sp. | reverse complement strand
TTTCCATAGAATCTCCGTATACAATATTTATTATATGAGCTCATCCCAAAATTCAAAATTTGCTTCTTTGACCTTGTATTTCGAGTAATCAATCAAGCTCATAATCATGAAAACAATTCTGAAAATTACCAATGATTAAGAATAAAGGTGGCTTTTGGGATAAGCTCTAATAAAGGCACTCAATTTCAGATTCTAATGAGTTCATGCCTATTTATCTGAATTTTAATTGCCATATCTGTCTCAGAATTAGGAGTTTATAATAGGTAATACCCATTTTACCAAAATTGTGAGAATAGCAAATATAATAATAAGCCAAATTACCCAACCGGGCAAATTTTCGGGTGTGTCAACCATAATAACAGATATTTCAGAATCATATAAAAAGACATATAGATGGATGACTCCAACTTATCTTTTTCGAATCAATTTTGAGTTACCTGGAAAGGATATGGAGAAATTTTCACCTCTTATTAACAATCCATTTTCTGGCTAGTTTCTTTAGTCCATAATTCCCCTAAAATGTCGCTTGAATCAGAAAATTTCCCCGCGGAAATGAATCGATTAATCTAAAGAAGCCATGCAAAGTGCACCTTATAAAGCTGAGAAAATCAAGGGTTTTTCAATTTCTCTTTTCTTAACATTATCCTAACAAACGTGTTCGGGGTAGATTTAAGCAGACCGCCGGCAGGAAAAAGATATTTAATGTGACTTAAAAGAGGTTTGAAGTAAAAAATAAAATTATACAATTTCAGAACTGGTAGAAGGTTTTTCGGCAATAGCCACGTACTCGGCAAAGGACTCTGATTCAGGAATAGGCAAATTGTCCTCAAGAAGTCCCTGCACGTGCATTTCAATAGCTTCATAGATGTTTTTCTCTACCTCTTCTCGGGTGGAACCGGTAGCTACACAGCCCGGTAGGTCAGGTGAATATGCCGAGTAGTTATTATTTGCTTTTTCGATTACAACGAGGAAACGGTACATGATTTAGTCCTCTATTTTTAATTGCGCTTGTTTTAATATACTGTTTAAAGTCCCTGGAGCAAGATCATCTCCACTATGACCCGCAATTGTTACCCTACCTGGTTTAATAGGGTGCTTGTATTGCCGGTGGCTACCTTTTGTTGCAACCAGATACCAACCATCGGCTTCAAGAAGTTTTATGACCTCACGTACTTTCATTTCAATCTGTCTTCATGTATATTTAAATGTAATTCGAAAACTCAGCTTTTTCTAACAGGAAGCTTATTTCAAAAAGGTTTATGCAGTTCATCTTCTGCGAGAGATTCCAGGCAAACCTGAATCGCTTCTTTAATATTCTCAATAGCTTCTTCTACAGTATCTCCCTGTGAAAAACAACCCGGTAAACCGGAGCAGCTGGCAATAAATCCCCCTACATCTTCGTCTTCCTCAAGGATAATTTTGAACCGCATAGAACCGATTATGAGGTTTTTGCTTAATATTTGTATGGGTAAGGGTTTGATATTGATATTTTTGATCCATAATCCACTTAAAAAAACGTCGCTCGAATTAGAAAAACTCCTCAAAAAGGGAAAAGAATCGATTAATCTAAAGAAGCCCGGCAAAGTGCCCCTTATAAAACTAAAAAATCAGGGTTCTTCAATTTCGCTTTTCTTAACTTTATCTCAACAAACGTGTCTCTTCCTAGAAGAACCAACTTCTTCCTTTCTATTTTGATACTTTGTCTTTTAACTGACTTCCTTTTTAGATGAATTCTGAAGCCAATAGCCAATCTGCCATTTTTGAGCCTATTCTAAAAGATGGTTAACTGTGTAACTTTTGGAATGTATTAATTCAAAACCGTAATGGATATTCTTATATTATGGACTTATTATGACTTTTCAACATGTCGTTATTGACTTTTCGGATAGGCTCTAAGCTTTATGTAACTTATTACTCATTGACTTTCCATTTGTTCTGATAAATATTCTGTCATTCCCAGAAGCACAAATGCCCTGGTTACCAATCCGAAGAATGCACTGTAGAATATTAAAAAAAAGATGTCAATAAATACAAAAATAGGATCATCGCTTTCCCAGCCAAAGAGGTAGTATAAGTCCAAGTTGGTAATAGATAAATATACAAGGAGGGCTAAAATTCCCAAGAAGAAGGAATTAACCGCATTTTGTTGCATTCGTTTCTCAGTTGAAATACCTTTGAAGTCCTTTTGACTCATTTCCCATTCCGTCTTCAGGAGGCGGCGTTTGCAAAATATATGGAATATTACAAACAAGCAAATCAGCATTGTTATAACGGTAACCTGCTCCGGAGAGAAATACTTCAAAGCACCTTCATCAGGCCATTCTCCCAGAGGAATTATCTTTATTAAAGCATTGGAAAGAGGAAACAGAACGGACACTCCTGCAAGGATGCCCCATAAAGTTTGAAGAAAAGAAATGAACTCTTTAAGCTCCGTTATAACTTTCGAAGTCCCCATATTTCCCATCCCTTTCAATTCTTTTTCTCTTTTGTAGTACTGTTAATTTTTACCTATCCCAAGATGTCTTCCTCCTTTTAATTATATATATTATATTAGATAATATTTACTAATGGAAAATTTGTTATTGCTTTCAAGATTTTAATGGCAAAGCTGGAAATTATTAGGGCAACCGTTAATTTTCAATTTAGCTTTTTTAACTATTTTTTCAACAAACGTACTCGGGGTAGATTTAAGCAGACTGCCGGCAGGAAAAATATATTTCAATTCATTTGTCCCCAGTTAAGTGAGAATAGCCACTTAGTTCCAACATTCCGGTTTCCTTTAAGTGGTAAAGCCGGCCATACGCCACCTTTCGCCGGAATTCAATATCCTGCTCCAGTTGATGCAGCCATTCTCGGACTGCAGGGTCTGAGAGTATCGTATGACATGCCTGACAGATACTGCCTGGCACGAAAACAGTGGGCAAATGATCCTCCATGCCGGCCTCCCGCAGCCAGGAAAGAAAATGGGAAGGCCCCCAAAGTCTCAGTGCATGAAGTATGGCATTCGTTTCCGAGCGATCGAATATTTCGGCTACCGAATGCTCCCGCAGACTACCCAGGTAGAGAGGCTGCTGTTCCTGTAAATCGATCAGCGGACCGATACAACCGTAAACTCGGCCATCGGGAAAAATACAGGGTGAACTCGAGGCTTGGCAGACTTCAGGGCATGGCTCACTGCTGAGGCTGTATCGCAATTCGTCCTTGATGTCAGCAGCCCGACCGACCGGGAAGATGATCCCCGTGCGAATATTTTTCGGGTCGGCAAGTTTCAGGAGTTCGGTATGGATTCGCTGATAAGCGAGATCCTCCTTATTGTCAGTGACAACTGAAACGTAAAAGGGGATGCCACATTCCTGGGCTGCCCACATGGCATTCTTTACGTTCTCGAACGGCACGAATTTCTGATGATATAAGTCCGTGCTGATCGATAGAAAGCAAATTTCAGGCAGGCTTTTCAACAGTTGCTTAGCCTTGTCCCGTTCGGTAGCCCAGAACCCGTTCGTCACCACCGAAATATATAACTTGTTTTCGGCAGCGAACTCCATAACTGCTCGGAGCAGTTTCAAATTGGAGAAAGGCTCGCCTCCCGTGAGCGATAGGACATAAACATAGCCATTACGGTAGGCAGCGATTTGACGAATCCAATCGTGAGCATCCTCTATGCTTACTTCTTCGTGACGATCTGGCCCGGCACGAAGAATGCAGTGGGCGCAGGATGCTTGGCAGTGATAGGTCAGCATCAGTCCCACATTCCGCAAGAAAGGTGGATCTCTTACACCTTGTTCGATATTCATATGAGAGTTATAGCTGACTTCTTTGCTGTTGCATGATGACCAGTTCGCCACCTAAATCACCCATTTTCTTGAGTGAATTCGCCAGTTCCATTCTCTCTACGTCTTTGCCGTGCTCCAAAACAGAAATTAGCATGTCCCGGTCAAATGTAATATAGCCGTTAGGGTGAGGATCAGGGGGAAAAATTCTGATGTCGTTCTTGAATGTTTTCAGCAGATCGATGGGTATAACGAACTCTTGACTTGACGGTATCATCGTCTCTTTGGTTTCTTTCGTCATCGTTTCCTCCATTAAGAGAGTTACAGGGATGTAACTCAATATATTGCTCCGTATTATAATATGATAGAAATGAAATAAAATAAAGATGGAATCATTGATTCGTAGAAGTAATTAGTATCAAAAATGCAAGAAAGGAAAATCTAAGTTATGGACTTCAAAGGGACATGGCACATTTATGAGATGAACTATG
>DUGS01000200.1:11469-26547 GCA_013331265.1 Methanosarcina sp. | reverse complement strand
ATTTATTCTTTTTCTCCAAGTTCCTAATACTGGTTTTTTGGAAAAATTTATCCGTTGTTGGGATGAAATAAACCCCCATGCAAAAGTACTCGGGGATTATTGTTGACGCTGTTTCCAGACGGCAGTTCAAAGGTGAGATTACCGTTGAAAACGGAAAGATCACTCGTGTTGAAGAAAAGGAACACGATAAGGAGCAGTACATCCTTCCAGGACTTGTGGACGCACACGTGCACATAGAAAGCTCCATGACCGTGCCTTCGGTTTTTGCCAGGATGGCTGTAGCAAAAGGCACGGTTGCAGTGGTCAGTGATCCCCATGAGATTGCAAACGTTATGGGGGAAAAGGGCATTGATTTCATGCTTGAGGATTCAAAAAGATCCCCTCTGAAAGTCTATTTTGGGGTGCCCTCCTGTGTTCCAGCTACACCCTTCGAATCCGCAGGAGCAGTCCTTGATGCGGAGGCTGTTGACCGCCTGCTGGCAAGGAATGACCTGCATTACCTTTCCGAGATGATGAATTTCCCTGGCGTGATTCTGGGATTTCCCGAGGTAATGGCAAAACTGGAATCCGCAAAAAAGTACGGCAAAGTCGTTGATGGACACGCGCCCGGCCTTAGGGGAGCCGATCTTCAGAAATACATAGGGGCAGGGATATCCACAGACCACGAGTGTTTTACTTACGAAGAAGCGGCTGAGAAAACAAAACTCTGGATGAAGGTCCTGATCCGTGAAGGTAGTTCAGCCCGAAACTTCGAAACTCTGTACAGCCTGATAGATGAATATCCCGAAGCAGTTATGCTCTGCACTGACGATTCCCACCCTGATACCCTGATATCTGAAGGGCATATAGATAAGCTAATCAGGAACGGACAGGAAAAGGGACTTGACATATATAACCTGCTCAGGGCAGCTGTTTTCAACCCTGTGGAGCACTACGGGCTTGACGTCGGACTGTTGCGCGAAGGAGATCCTGCCGATTTCATCATTGTAGATGACCTGAAATCATTCAATGTCCTGAGCACCTTTATCGAAGGAAACTGCGTTTACAATAAAGGAAAGGTTCTTTTCCCTGCGAAAAAAGCCCCTGCTAAAAATGTATTTAACAGGAGCAAAATTTCAATTAACGATGTAAAACTGGCTGTGCCGGCAGGGGAAACGAAGGAACGGATACAAAAAATCAGGGTGATCGTTGCTCAGGACGGAGAACTGGTTACAGGCCAGGAACTGGCTCTACCGAAAATAGAAAACGGCAATCTTATTTCGGACCCATCACGGGATATTTTGAAAATGGTTGTCCTGAGCAGGTATGCGGATGACCCTGTTCAGATTGGCTTCATAAAGAACATCGGCCTTAAAAAAGGAGCTATTGCAAGCAGCATTGCCCATGACAGCCACAATATTATTGCAGTTGGAGCCACCGATGAGGATATAGTTGAAGCTGTTAACAGGCTTGTGGAAAACAAAGGAGGAATCGTTGTCGGGACTGCAGGAAACATTCTTGACCTCCCTCTTGAGGTTGCAGGCCTTATGAGTACCCTGAGCGGAGAAGAAGTAGCTTCCCGTTATCAAATGTTGAACGAGGAGGCAAAAAGACTCGGAACTTCCCTAAAGTCGCCTTTTATGACTCTTGCATTCATGTCGCTTCTGGTAATTCCCGAACTTAAGCTGGGAGATAAAGGCCTCTTTGATGTGACAAAATTCGAATTTGTAGAGCTTTTTTCTGAATAAACAGAAGGCGCCGGGCAGAGAATTTCTCTGCCTTTTCATCCTTTTCTGTCTTTTTCCACAACTTTCAAAACATCAGCATTCGATGCGGTCTGCACAATAACAAACTGCCTGCTCACGGAAGCTGTTTTCTTAGCGGCAGTTTCCATACACATGATAATGATCTTCACTGCATCCTGTAGATTGCTTTTTTTCGTCCATTGGTCCTTAAAGCACTTGTTAGCGACCTGCTTCGTAAACTCGTTTCCGAAAGCTATGAAATTGCTCCCCTTCCTCTGCGAAGTCGGTGTCATCTCGGAATCTCTCAGTTCGGCAATTGCATAGTTCCCTGCTGAGGCATAAAGCCTTCTTTTTTTAACGACTCCTCCCTCAACTGAAGATACCTCTCCTACCAGGACCCCATCCCTTTCCGAGACTTTTTCCTTGCAGTCCTCAACCATTATTTTGACCCCGAACTCCTCTGCTTTCTTTGCCAGTTCCTCATCCGTAACTATTGCGCCGCTGTAAAGCTCTTTTTCGAGTTTCTCCCTGTCGGGCTTCTCCCCTTCAAAAGTAATTTCCCGCATATCTCCTGCCATTACTGCGCCGTTCTTTCCTATAAAAGCGATAACAAGGGTCATTTAAATCTGCTCCAGAACCTGTCTTTAAGAGTCACTTTGCTTTAGGTATTTATATTTCTTAATAATTCTTCTCAAAGAAATACTCCACCTGGACCTTGTCTGGCAAACCGGCCCAAAAAAAAGAGAAAAACAGAAAGACGAATCTTGAGAAGTCAACAAAGTACGATAAAGCGGAATTGGTCTGTTATTTATCGATTCTCTTGAATGGTTCGATAAAGCGAATAACATTGCACGGGTCAGAAAGCCAGAAATATTTGTAATTCGGTAACCCTGAGTTAAGTTCACTACAAGTTCGTTACATCCCTGAGATTTGGAATATATGCGTAAAGAGGCATTGAATATAAGCTGTGCTCTCCAATTTCTTTTTGCCTGAGATGTTCCTGATATTTATCGAGTGCTTCCGTCTTTACATCTTCAGGTATATTGCTGCTTCTTACCATTAAAACAAATGCATTGGAACCCTTTTCCCCCATGACTCTGATTAACCAGCATAAGATGTTATGCCTTGTAGTTTCGTCAGGATGGTTAAGGAGCTCAAACATAATAGAGGCATCTTCGGAGGATAAATAGTCACGGACACTAACCGAAGCTCTCGCTGAAATTATCCCTTCTGAAGTTTTGAGAGTAGAAATCAAACATTCTTTTATTTCTTTTCTATCTGCTTCTGAGAATCCTGTGGGGTCAATCCCCTGAAGCCCGACTATAGAGGCAAGGACATAATACGGGTTTTTCTTTTCTCTTAGCCCTCTAAGGAGGCAGCTTGTCCTCATACCTGCGGGTATAAGGAAAGGGTGAAAAAGCAGGTTAGATACTGCCTGTGGGCTGTTCCAACTCTGGAGTGTGCAACGAATCTTCTTCATATCTTTCTCATCTAGATGCCTTAAATTAGATCTCGCTTTCACCAAGTCATCCAGATCTTCTGCCTCAAGAAAAGCTTTCAGCTCCGGACTCATACCTGTAGAAAAAATACCCATGTGCATATCTCCTAAATTTTATACTCTAAATCTGTAAAAGGTTAATTCGAGCTCGGCATAACTGACACATTTTTTACATAACTACTAGTGTGAATACATATAGACTATTTAGCCAATCTATAGTATAGGCTTGTATCTTAAAATACTTAAGCCTTTTTTTTATACGTTTTGATAGATATTTAATTTATATGAAGAAGCGTAAAACCCCTGAGTCTTTAGCTGAGTGGTAGTTCACGAGCCATTTTAATATCTTATTGTTAAACAGTTGAAACATAGAACTATCTCCTGCATACGTCCGTATTAAAAATCATATCTTGAAAACCAGATTTTTCCAACAAACCCAAATATATCGACTGCGATACTTACATAGGGGACCAGTATGGGCGCAAGCACAAGAGTCAAGAAATTCTCATGGGCTTGAGCATTACTTAAGATAAGGAAATTGTTATCAGGCAAAGTTTCGATGTAATCACAGCAGCCTGCATCCATTTAGCTGCACTCAATCGGACCTATTTTTTTTGTATATGCAGAATTTAATGGATTATTTCAGAGGAGTGGTATTTATAATGGCTAATCCCAGAAGAATTAGAAAAATAAGGAAGAGTATGCCAACTATTGAAGGGGCAGGAGTGCACCTTAAGAGAGCATTCGGATTCCGGTATGTGTCTGAGTTCGACCCTTTTTTGCTGCTTGATGAATTTCATTCGGAAAAACCGGAGGAGTACAGTATGGGATTTCCCTGGCACCCGCACAGGGGGATTGAGACTATTACTTATGTCCTGCAAGGAGAGATAAGGCACGAAGACAGCCTGGGAAACAGAGGTATAATCCGGTCAGGAGAAGTGCAGTGGATGACTGCTGGAAGCGGGATTATCCATAAGGAAATGCCACATGGGGATGAAAACGGAGCTCTATGGGGTTTTCAACTCTGGGCAAATCTTCCGGCTTCGCTTAAGATGATGGAACCTCACTACCGGGAAATCAAAAGCAATCGCATTCCTGAGCTTTTAATGGAAAAAGGGCTGAAGGTAAGGATTATCTGCGGAGAAGTAAACGGGGTTGAGGGACCTGTGCGGGAAATATTTACAGATCCCGAATACCTGGATATTACAGTGCCGCCGGGGGAAAAGTTTTTTCATATCACAACCCAGGGCCATACTGTCTTTGCATACGTAATAGAAGGCAGTGGATATTTTGACAGGGAAAAAGACCCTGGTGCCTTTGAGGTTGAAGGGGAAAGGTATCTTGACCCGGCAGAGGACTTTATAATAGGTCAGGAGACCCTTGTCCTCTACGGAGATGGAGATTCAATTGAGGTAACTGCAGGAGATAGAGGTTTAAGGTTTCTTCTTATGTCGGGAAAAACTATCGGGGAGCCTGTTGCCTGGTATGGGCCAATAGTCATGAACACACAGGAAGAATTAAAAATAGCTTTTGAAGAATACAGGCAAGGGTCATTTATAAAATATAAAGGAAGAAAAAATTAAATTCGTTATTTTTTTATAAATGCATTATCTCCACTGCAAATTAAGACAGTACAACGATTGATGAATTATTTATTTTTGATACCCGGAGATAAATGTGCTTATAACCCAAATTCCCTTAAAAAAGACACGAAATCCTCATATTTATCCAGGAACTGTTTGCCTTTCTGAGTCAAAGAATACACATTCCTTTTTCCTTTATACTGCTTTAATTCTACCATCCCTTTAGATTCAAGTTCTCCCAGGTATTCTTCAAACATCTGGTAGGAAAGATTGGACAACCTTTGAAGTTTTGTAGGACTGATTATGTTATTGGAGTCGCGGATAACCTTAAGAATATCCTGAATAATTTCAAGCCTGCTTCGTTTTTGAAAAGGCTTCATGTCAGAAGAATACGGCTCCATTTTCTTATTCCTTTGAGAATTATTACATAAGCGATAAGGGTCAATAAATCAAAAGCAGAGCTTATCAGTTCTGCGGACTTTCCTTCGAGAAGCGGCGAGATATTACCCAGAAAACTCAGGGTAAAGAGAAGAATCAGGCCCAGATAATATGGGTGGGTTATTGTTTTTGTTTCTCCACACGAACGCATGTTTGACCTGATCAATAGCAGTATAAACACAAAAATAAAGGCCTTGTAGCCAAAGGCATAGTATTCTCCCAAAAATATTGAAATGAGTATGTATACTAACATATCCATCATCGTGAGAAACATGAGGAAAATGAAATAAAGAAACTTATAGAATCTTTTTCCCAGGGTTCCCTCTACCATTTTCCAGCTAATCGAAGATAGCAGGTTTACCTTGGCAAACCAGAAGCATATCCCGGCTAGAATAAAAAGCGGAATCATACTAATGGCTAACATGTATAAAGATGCCCTCGTTGAGGATTTGGCCAGCAGGAACACAAGGTCCAGGACAAGCAGAAAAAAATTAGCGAGTCCGTAGAAAAAGAAGGTATTTTTGAAATATCTGAGCCCTTCGTATTCCATGAAAGAATAGATCTTCGAAGTTTCCCGAAAGATCTGTAGAGCTAAGCCTACCATCAGAGCATATAAAAAAAGATCGAATATGATATCGGATATGCTGGCAGAAGCTACAGCTTCTGAGACCTGGTTCAGGAGTTCTTCACTTAAAGTTGCATTGAATAAGCCAGCAGTCATCCATCATCTTCAACAGTCCTTAATTATATATATTTTTTGAAAAATGGAGATAAACTATACTTTTCAACGAACGTTGATTTTTAGATATGTAAAGATCAGATAAGAAAGAGCATCAATTTCATGTAAATAGCCAAAACAAGACGCTATCAGTTAAAATATTAAAAAAAGATAAGTGCCTGCTAAAGGCAGGTTTATTAAATTTACATGAAATAAATATATCCTACTGCTAATATAATAACAAAAATAATAAATCTTACAGTATTAGGAATAAAATCAAAACCATTAAGCATAAACCCTAATATATTATCTTTAGATTTTGACATATAATCACTCACCTTACAACTATTTTAATTATTGTTCAGCCAGTTTTAAATGATATTATATGAGCTCATCCCAAAACCAATTTTATTTTCATATCAATAAAATTCTCAAAACCATTTTCATGATCCGAAACTCGATTGGTCGTGTGGGATTTGAAATCCTAAGACGCGATTTTATGTTTTGGAATAGGCTCTATCTAATAATTCCGTCACCATATATCTAATAATTCCGTCACCAAAATTCTGGAACAAAACTGAAAAACTTCACATAATAATTGCATCACATGTTGAGCAAACAGGCATTTTCGTCCTCATTTTTAGTCATGACTCTGATTAAATAATACAGTGGTACTCTTAACGACCCTTGACAACATAGGTACCAGCTACCATGTCGTGAAGACCACGTTTTTTGTCCGTGAACCCCACCATGAGTCCTCCAACGAGGAACATAATCCCGATTTCTTTGGTGATGGATCTTAATAAAGCTTTAGACATAGAGAGCTTTTCTCCGGATTTGTCAATTACCTTCAACTTAAAGACCTGCTTACCGATTGAAGCCTGCATGGAGGAACCTTCCATAACTGCGTAGTATATGACGCCGATCAGAAAACTTACCACAAAGGCAGATATAATCTCATTAGGAGTTTCACCTTGACTGAGCCAGGGGACCAGTTTTCCAAGTACCATGAACAAGATAGATAAAATAATTGAATCAATTATCCTTGCTCCCAGACGAATCCAGAATCCTGCGTAGTCAAAGGAGCTAAATCCAGATTCTGAATTTATTGTATTTTCATAATTTTCCATATTTTTCACCTGTTATATAAAGAATTATAAAATTGAAATTTGAAACTTTTATCTGTTGAAAAGACTCACTTAACATATCCTATATAATTAATACATATATAAAAACAGGAACTAGTTGAAAAGTATAGTTTAACTACATTTTTGCAAGCTTTGCCACAAGCCTTTACTCATGTTTATAAATACAATTGCTGCGCCCCTTTTGTAATTACTTTTTTAGTTACATACCCATTGTCAGAAAAATATCAGACCTTACACTTAAGAGAAGAAAAAATGGAGGTAAAATACATTTTTCAACTACAGCATGTTTTTATATAAGTCATACTTAAGGTGAGTACATGGATAATTCGCTGATCGCCTTCAGGGACGTCTGGAAAACTTACCAGATGGGAGAAATCCAGGTCAATGCCCTGAAAGAAGTGAATGCAGAGTTCGGAAATGGTGAGTTTACCGCAATAATTGGCCCGTCAGGCAGTGGAAAGTCCACTATGATGAACCTTGTAGGCTGTCTTGACGTCCCTTCAAAAGGAGAAATCTTCCTTAAATCCGAAAACATTGCCAGATTAGATGAATCCGATCTGGCCGCGTTGAGAGGAAAAACTATCGGATTTATCTTTCAGCAATATAACCTGATCCCGGGAATGACAGCCCTTGAAAATGTGCTTTTGCCCCTGGAGATCCAGGAGATTGACGATGACATCGCGGAAAAAAGGGCAAAAGAACTGCTGACTCTTGTAGGGCTTTCTGATAAAATGAAGAACAAACCCACCCAGCTCTCGGGAGGCCAGCAGCAAAGAGTCTCGATTGCAAGGGCTCTTGCCAGCAATCCTGATATTATCCTTGCCGATGAACCAACTGGTGCCCTGGACAGTGTTACCGGAAAAGAAGTAATGACTATGCTTTACAGACTGTGGAAGGAAAAAGGAAAAACAGTGATTATGGTTACCCATGACATGCACCTTGCACAATACGCCCAGAGACACATCGAACTAAAAGACGGAAAAGTTGTTCGTGATGAACCAAACCAGAACCAGCTCTGCCCGGAGTACTGAAGTGAATTACAGAGGAATTAAAAATGTTTCTTGAAAAAATAAGACATAAACCGACTGACAGTAAAAATATTATGGGTAAAACCCCGACCCGCAGAAGACCTATTAATAAAAACCTGATTTGCAGACAGCTTTTTGGATTATTTCTTGTACTGTTGATAAGTACAGCTACTTTCAGTTCTTCTGCCTTTGCTCTGAGTACTGAAGAGAATGATCCATCAACAGATACCCTATCAGGTACAGAATCTAATGTTTCTACAATTAAGCAGAGAGGGGTAACCGTTGACATGCTTAACCAGGACCCTGACCCTGTAAAACCCGGAGATGTTCTGGAAGTCAGGATTTCTATCCAGAATTCTGGGTCTGAAGCAAAAGATAAATGCGTTGTTAAAATTGAACCCAGCTACCCCTTTAAGCCCCTGCCTGGAGAAGAGCTGTCACAGAATATTGGCACCCTTGGAAAAAGAACTACAGATAACCGCGAGAAGATAGTAAAGTTCAAGGTGGGAGTGGAAAACGATGTCAATGAAGGAAAATACCCCTTAAAGGTGCTCTTTTATTCAAAAGACGGAAAAGACAAAGTTTCCATTACAAGCGACCTCATGATTGAAATTAAAAGTGAATCAAATGCCGAGATTGAGTTTATCAGCCTGGAGAGGCTGGTCCCTGGAGAAAAGACAGAACTTACTTTCGGGATAAAAAATGCGGGTAATTCTCCCCTGAGAAATGCGATATTTTCCTGGGACTGCACAAAAGACGTTATCCTTCCTGTTGGTTCGAGCAATGTAAAGCATATCAACCTTATCGATGTGGGAGAAACTGCTAATGTAACCTTTAACGTTCTTACAAACGTAAATACGGTTCCGGGCCTCTACAAACTTGATATGACTCTTACGTATGACGATATTGAAGCACTTAAGACCATTACGGAAGCCGGTACACTTGACAATGAAAAAAGGAAGCAGATAAAAAGCAAAGCTGGGATATACATCGGAGGCACCACTGATTTTGATATTGCCTTCATGGAAAAAAACTTTGAAGGAGATTACACCTTTTCGGTCTCAAATATAGGAAACAATGCTGCAAATTCCGTAAAAGTTACCATTCCCCAACAGGAAAACTGGACCGTGACGGACGGTGGCAATTCGGTAGTCCTCGGTAACCTACAAAAAGGAGACAATACAATTGCGGATTTCAGTCTCAAGCCATCTACATATGACAAAGAGCTGCCTCTCAAATTTGAGATCAGCTACACCTCAAGCGACGGGCAGAGACAGGTCGAAAAACAGGAGCTAACAGTTTACGCCACTGAGTCTTCTACAAATGAGAATTCAGGATCTGAAAAAAGCTCAACTGCTTCATTCTCATATAAATTAGTGCTCCTGGTTGTTTTGGGAATTGCAGGAGTTGCGGTTTACAGGAAAATTTCCAAAAAGAGAAAAATGAATGAGTAAATCCTGTGAAAAGTAAACACCCGGATAAAATGAGCCATTTAATGATCAGTTCTGGGAGAGACAAATCAAAAATTAATGTCCGAAGACTGTGGTGTAATGAAACCTGCAAAAATACTCAGAATCGCCTTTAACATGGTCAAAGCCAACAAATTGCGTAGCTGGCTGACCATCATAGGGGTGATCATAGGCATTGCCTCGGTAATGGCCATTGTCACAACCGGGGAATATTTTCAGGAACAGGTAACCAAAACTCTTGAAGAGCTTGGTGGTGATACAATCACCATCGTTGCCTCTTACCCATTTAATTTTGAGGAGGCAGATTACTCCCAGGTAGAAGCGGAAAGTGATAGTGGAGGTGAAAGTGATAGTGGAGGTGGAGGTGAAAATGAAAGTGGAGACAATTCAGGAGATCCTGTAATTTATGAAGAAGAGAAAGAACCGGAACTTACAAAGAAGGATGTTTTCACAATTAGCCGCATTTCTGGAGTTCAGTATGTTAACGTTAACGTTAATCATGGCGCAACATTGGAATTCGGAGGCAAGAAGACATATGTCAATGTAAGGGGAGTGGACCCGCGTGTCTGGCCTGATATCACCAAGAAAAAGGTTGGAGAGGGCAGGATGCTTCAGCCTGGAGACCGGACTTCAGTGGTCATATCCGGAGAACTTGCTAACAACGAAGAGCTGGGACGGAAAATCAGGGTCAATCAGATGATCCTCCTCAACGGCAAGTCCTACAGGGTAATCGGGATTCTGGCAGATGAAGGAGGGCTATTGGGTGGCTTTGGTTTTGATAGCAGCATTTACATGCCTTATGAGGAAGTTTATTCTCTTCCAACCAATGAAGAAGAAGGTTATTCTGGTGAAAAAGAGAGAGATGTCTATGACTCTATAGAGGTTAAACTCTACAAAAACGCCGACTACGAAGCAACACTAAAAGAAATAGAGGACAGGCTGAGGCTTTCAAGAAGAGTTGATGAAAAGACCCAGGACTTTTATGTGTACTCAGGAAAAGAGGAAATGGAAAACGTTGGAAAGGTGATTAGCGGACTCACTGCTTTTCTGGCGTTTATTGCAGGCATTTCTCTGCTTGTAGGCTCAACAGGGATTGCGAATACAATGTTTACGTCCGTCCTCGAAAAAACTAAAGAAATTGGGATAATGAAAGCCATTGGAGCACAGAACAAAGATATCATGCTTATCTTTCTCTGTAACGCCGCAATGATCAGCCTTGTAGGTGGAATAATAGGAATTCTACTCGGTACAGCTGCAGTACAGGCTATACTGCTTCTGATCTCAATAAAAATGCAGACTCCCTTTGAATTTGCCCTCAGTATAAAAGGGACCATTATTGCAACTCTTGTCTCGATAATCGTGGGGCTTATTGCAGGTCTTGTGCCGGCAAAAAATGCTTCGGAATTGAAACCGGTAGATGCTCTGAGATATGAGTGAAGGACTTAAGACATTTATGAAATAACCTGGTGCACCGATTCCAAATTGCGGGCAATAAGCTTTCCATAAAAACCACAGATGGACACAGACAAACAATAATTGATGTTTTCTGTGTTCATCTGTATTTATCCTTAGTTTATTAATGAAAACGGAATCGATGAACCCGGCAGCACAATACTATTTTGGAATTAAACCAACGAAACATAAGAAAAATGCGGAGAAATCAAGGTATATATTTTTATATTAACTATGAACAACAGTATCAATAACTCTATATAATAAAAAAGTATGTGCATAATATTATTATATGGAGATTAAAAAATGGATAGTTTGAAATTATTTAAAAAAGTTACGGATGCCATTACCACAATTATTCTTTACGTATTGCTACTGGCTTTAATTGTGGGAATGGCAAAAACCTTACTGGATATTCGCTTCATTGTTTTTGAGTCCCTTGAAAGTGGATTCAATCACATGGTAACAAGTGTACTGACAGTTTTTATTGTTATTGACCTTTTCAAAGCTTTTTCTGATTATCATGAACATGACAGGATCAAGCTTACGGATATTACAGATGCTACAATCCTGATAGTCCTGCGTGAAATAGCTGTGGGCCTTTATGCCCAGAAGTTCGGTTATGAATTTATCTTGAGCCTTGCCGTACTGCTGTTTGTGCTGGGCATAATGAGAGTACTTGCTATAACATATTCTCCGGCAAAACCCCAGGGGTCTTATACTGCTGTGCAGAATGAAGAGAGACCTTCAAAACAAGGGATAAGTGCTGTTCTTGACCAATGTAAGCCTGCTTCTAAAAGCAATTGATCTCTGAAGACGATTAAGCAATTTTTTTTCGTTGGCATGAAAGTGCTTTCAAATACTTTCATTTTTTGTGCATGCTTTTCCGTTATCCGTGTTCTCTGTTATTTCAGTGGCCAGCCTCTTAATTTGACATTAACCGATGAATTTTGATGCTTTCGGTCTAAACTGTTGTTTCCCATGTCTCAGTAGAAATTCTCAACAAAAGAGTGTTATATAAATATCAAGTAATTTTAATACTGTTTGAAGAGCCACTCCTGTAGCAATTTACGGGTTATTCAACTGAAATACAACAGTAGATGTATATAAATGAAATAATATTACATTAATGAAGTTGTTTAGAGGAATATAATAAGCTATTTTTGATAATACGGATGTGATTGGCATTAGAGACACGCAGGAATTCATTTTTTCGTTCCTTGATGGTTTCCTTGAAGGGGCTTGCATTGTCAATTCTGAAGGGAAAATTGAGTATCTTAACAATCTTTTTTTTAAAACCATCGGATAGGACCCGATAAACCTGATAGGAAAACAGATTAATGAGTTCCCTGTCCTGGACAGTAATGGGATTACGGTTAATCTGTTTAACTGGATAAAACTGGGCATTGAAGGCTTCAAAGCGAATATCATAATAAATAGAAACACAACTAAGAAGGTTATTTTCAGCTGCAAAATGTTGAAGGTTGGAGAACAGCTGAAGTACTGTGTTTTTGTGAGAGAACAGGACCATTCCAAAAGCAGCGATGAAGCTCTGAAAATAGAAGAAATATGCAGTTTCCCGGTATTCCGGCAATTCCCGACAGGCATAACCCTTGTAGGAATAGATGGCAAATGTACCAAGGTAAATTCCGCACTATGTGAAATTCTTGGATATTCCGAAGCCGAACTTCTGGAAATGAATTTTCAATCCCTTACTCACCCTGATGACCTTGATAGCGACCTGCGTCAGTTCAATGAAATTATGAATAATTCAATAAGGTCATATCAGATAGAAAAACGCTACATAAGAAAAGAAGGAACCCCTATCTGGACAAGGGTTTCAACCTTCATGGTAAGAAATCATGAGAATATGCCTCTATATTGCATATTACAGATTGAAAATATAGACGAGAATAAAAAAGCGGCATTTGCCCTGAAAGAATCTCAGGAACGGTTTTTTCTTGATATGAATAAGAGGACATGCGAGATTCTAGGCTATTCCAGGGACGAACTGCTGAAAATGGAACTTATCGATTGCGGGAAAAAGAAGGCAATACCTACAGTTGCCCTGGACATGACCAAGTGCAAGCAGGCTGAAAAAGCCCTTAGAGACTATGCGAGGCAGCTTGAGCATTCCAATAAGTTAAAAGAAGAAATGGAACAAATAATCAACAACAGCCCTGTAATTGTCTTTTTATGGAAGTACGAGGACGGCTGGCCAATAGAGTTTGTCTCGGAAAACGTCACAAGGTTTGGGTATGAAGTGGAGGATTTGATCTCAACTTCAAAAAAAGTTTTCTACTCGGATATAGTCTATCCTGAAGACCTTGAGAAAGTGGGGACTGACATTGCCAGAAATGTAGAAGCTGGCTGTGATGTATTTACCTCAGAATACCGGATATTAACCAGATCCGGAGATATTCGCTGGGTGGATGAAAGGACTTTTATTCAGAGAGACGAAAAAGGAGAAATCCACCTTCAGGGCATTATCCTTGACATAACCGAGCGCAAGCAGGCTGAAAAAGCCCTCGAGGAGAAGGTACAATTTCTGAAAACCCTGCTTGATACGATCCCTGCTCCAGTTTTTTACAAAGGAAGGGACGAAAAGTATCAGGGCTGCAATGAACTCTTTTCCAGCAATGTTGTAGGCCTTCCGAAAGAAAGCATTATAGGGCATACTATCTACGAACTTCCCGGCTCTTTCTCAAAAAAGGTAGCTACTCTTCACAGGGAAAGTGACTTAAAGCTTCTAAGATCTGGCGGAGCGGATTTTTATGAAAGTAAGGTTGCATGTAAAAATGGAGAAGAGCGAAATTTTTTCTTCAGCAAGGCAGCATACAGAGATGTATTGGGAGAGGTAGTGGGAGTTATCGGGGTGATGCTGGATATAGAAGAGCTTAAGCAGGCAGAAGAAAACCTGCAAATCAAGAATACTGCTATAGAATCCTCCATAAGCGCCATCGCTTTTTCTGATCTTAACGAAAACCTGACTTATTTGAACCCTTCTTTCCTGAAATTATGGGATTATGAAGATCAGAAAGAGTTGCTGGGAAAAAACAGCAAATGCCTCTGGGAAAAACAGGAAAAAAATATAGAAATATTCAGGAAAACATTTTTCGAAGAGAGGTGGGAAGGAGACCTTATTGCCAGGAAGAAAGACGACTCCCTTTTTAATGTTCACCTTTCGGCAAACCTGCTCCGGGATAAAAATGGCCGTAAAATCGGGATAATGGAATCGTTTGTGGACATCACTCAAAGAAAAAAAACGGAGGCGGCTTTGAAGGAGGCAAAGCTGAATGCAGAAGCTGCAAGCCGTGCCAAGAGTGAGTTTTTAGCCACAGTGAGCCACGAACTCAGAACCCCGTTAAATGCCGTAATAGGTTTTTCAGACCTGTTGCTCAGTCAGGTCTTTGGCCCATTAAATAAAAAGCAGCTAAGGCACGTGAGCAATATTTCGGTGAGTGGAAAGCACCTCTTAAGGTTAATTAATGATATCCTCGACCTCTCAAAGGTTGAAGCCGGAATGACAGAGCTTAACCTTGAGGACTTATCCCTGCAGGAAATCATTGAGGAAATAAAGATAATGATGCTGCCGCACACGGCTCCGAAAAACATCAGAATAATTTACCAGATCAGCCCAAATACGCCCCATCTTAAAGCGGATAAGACCAAATTTAAGCAGATATTGTATAACCTGGTAGGCAATGCTTTAAAATTTTCACCTGAAAAGAGTACTATTAACATATCCTCCATGGTTTCAGGAGACAGGGTGCTTATAAGTGTTGAAGACCACGGTCAGGGAATTCCTGAGGAAAAACAGCAAAATATTTTCCGACCCTTCGTGCAGCTTGAAAAATTCGAGTCCAGAGAGCAGGGAGGAGCAGGCCTTGGTCTTTCGCTTGTGAAACGCTTTGTGGAGATGCAGGGCGGGGAAGTTTGGGTCGAATCCGAGGTTGGGAGGGGAAGCATTTTTACTTTTACCATCCCTATTATTGGGGAAGTTGACGCTTATATCCCCTG
>DUGS01000200.1:3956-11287 GCA_013331265.1 Methanosarcina sp. | reverse complement strand
TTGACGCTTATATCCCCTGAGCTAAAGACTCAGGGGTTTTACGCTTTGACATATAAAAATGAAACTGATACTTCAAAGACAGCATTATTTAAGCCCAACCTTAACTTCCGGTGTGCTAAAAATGGAGAACAAAAACCAGAAAATCAGTACCAGGAATATGAGAATCAATAATCCGGTAATCCTGAAAATCTACGATTTCCTCCTTGCCTCCTATGGACCTCAGGGCTGGTGGCCTTTAATTGAACTTCATGAAACCGGAGGGACAAACCCTACAAAAACCGGCTCTATTCGGGGATACCATCCGGGAGACTATACATACCCGCAGACCGAAATCCAGCAGTTTGAGATGATATGCGGAGCCCTTCTGACCCAGAACACAGGCTGGCCACAGGTTGAAAAGGCGCTCCTCAACCTCAAATATCTAAACGTCCTTTCTCCGAAGAAAATCATCTCTCTGGACTCTGAAACATTAAAAGAAGCCATCAAACCAGCAGGTTATTATAACCAGAAAGCTGAACGCCTAAAAACCCTCGCCGTATGGTTTTCTAACCTGAAAGGCAGGAATCTGACCCGCGAAGAGCTACTCTCGTTAAAAGGCGTGGGCCCCGAAACTGCCGATTCAATCCTGCTTTACGCCTTCAAACAGCCTTCTTTTGTGGTCGATGCGTATACCAGGAGGATAGTGACGAACCTGGGCCTGAAAGGGGAAAAGGCAAAGTATGATGAAATTAAGGCACTTTTTGAAGAAAATCTGCCAAAAGACCTGTCCCTGTACCAGGAATACCATGCTCTGCTCGTGGAACACGCCAAGAGATATTATAAAAAGAATGGAAACTTTGCTGAATGTCCGCTTCTGGAACTTGCCAGGAACTAAAAGAATTTTTAAAAGAATTTTGGGGAAAAGAAGTATTACGGGCGAAATTCCAGTTGAAATTTCATCTGTATAATTTTCTTTATCCTTAGCAAGTATTTATTTTAAATTGTTTGTCTTGCAGTGTTTTGTTATTTTGTGGTTTATTACTTTCCTTATCGGAAAGAAGCAATATTCCTCTTAAGGCTTTATTCCGTACTTATAAGAGCTTTATTCCGTCCCAATCGGAAAGTTCTGCGTCAAGAACCCCTTCATGGACCATCTTTTCGATCTCGTTTTCTATCTGTCCATAAGTGAACTGATAGTCATGTGAGATTGCGAAAATGACATCCGGACTATGGCAGAACCTGTTCGGAAAGGCTTCATTGAACATTGCTACATTTTCGATAATCAAATTCCTGAGTTGTTCCATTTTTTATCACCTCTTTTTATTTTGTATTCATTTTGTTTTTAATTTTAATTTTTATTCAATTTTCTACATAGTTTATATTTGTATTATTGGTTCTCTTCGACATACAATAATATGCAGGCAGATATATATAGATATCCTTAATAGAATAAATATACATAAATATACTATATAGTGATCTAAAAATTAGCCACAACAAAAAAATTATAAGATAATTACAAGAATGGAAGAAAAATCAGGATCAACCTCCATAGAATAAAAAGTATTGAAGCTAAAATAGATATGACGGAACAAAAAATAAAAGAACAAAGATAAACCAAGTAATAATTAGAATATAAATTTATTTTCACCACTCTTTGAAGAATCAGCATATGGTCTCATCTAAGTGAGGGGGCCAGAGAGGGAAAAAATGGAAACAAAAATTGGGCAACTTCCGGCAATGAATCCGAATCCTGTGCTCTGTGTGGAAAAGGATGGGACAGTTCTCTATTCAAATAAGGCGGGTGAACCCCTATTGCATGAGTGGGGTGCAAAAGTTGGAGAAAAACTGCCTTCCTTTATAGTAGACATTGTACAAAAAGCAGTTTCCCGGAAAAGCCTGGAAATAATGGAAGTCGAAGCTGAAAAAAGCATCTACCTGGTTTCTTTTCATCCTCAACCTGAAGATTGGAGTGTAAACATTTACGGATTCGATATAAGCGGACAGAAGGAGCTTGAAGAAAAACTAAGAATTAAGGAAAAGCAGTATAATACCCTCTATAAAATAGAAAGAATTAGCCTTGTATGTAAAAGCCTTCAGGACTTCATGGACGAGAGCGTAAAGCTGATTGCAAGTACCCTGGAACTGGAGTATTGCAAAATTCTGGAACTTATGCCCGACGGAAACTTCCTGCTAAGAGCCGGGACCGGGTGGAAACCCGGGCTTGTGGGAAAAGCCATTGTAGGGAGAGAAAAGGAATCACAGGCAGGATATACCCTGATTTCTGGGACACCTGTGATTGTAGAGGACTTTGCAGAAGAGAAACGCTTTAAGAAACCGGAACTTCTGAGGACTCACGGAGTGGTTAGTGGAGCAAGTGTTGTGATAGGAAGCATGGAAAAACCCTTTGGAATACTTAGCGTCCATTCCACGAAAAAAAGGAAGTTTATCTCAGATGAAACTTATTTTCTCAAGTCAGTTTCTCTTTTGATGGCAGAAACAATTGAGCGCAGACGTGCTGAAAAAGAACTAGGCCAGTATAAGGAACACCTTGAAGAACTCGTAAGAGAAAGGACTGCCGAACTTACAAAAATAAACGAAAAGCTTTCCCAGGAAATTATAGGGCGTAGACAGGTTGAAAAAGCTCTTCAAAACAACATCAGTTTTCTGGAAACATTTATTGATGCAATACCTTCTCCTGTGTTTTACAGGAACCTGGACTATATTTACCAGGGCTGCAATGAGATGTTTGCCCGCCGTCTCCTTGGCCTACCCAAAGAAAAAGTCATAGGGCATTCCGTGTATGAGTTTAAGGACCAATTCTCGGAAGAAATGATCAGGATTTCCGAAGATTACGATAGGCTGCTGCTGAATGAAGGAATAAGTCTGCCTCATGAAGTACAGATTAGGTGCACCGACGGTGAAATAAGGAATTTCCTTATCCACAAGGCTACTTACAGTGATGTGGGAGGGAATGTTATAGGGATTGTGGGAGTAGCACTTGATATTACCGAACGCAAAAAAGCAGAGCAAGCTCTATTAAAATCCGAACAAATTCGCAAAAAAGAGATACACCACCGTATTAAGAATAATCTGCAGGTAATATCCTCCCTGTTAAGCCTCCAGGCAGACCACTTCAGTGATATAAAAGTAAAGGAGGCTTTTCAGGACAGCCAGGCCCGCGTCATATCAATGTCCCTGATCCATGAAGAACTTTACAAAACCAGAGAAATGAGGAATGTGGAAACCTTTAATTTTGAAGCGTATATCCAAAAATTGGTGAATGAACTTTTCAGGTCATATATTGTAGGCAGAGAAGACATTCACTTAAAGCTGGATACAGAAAGTGTGCTTCTCGGGATGGACACAGGAATTCCGCTGGGCATCATCGTCAATGAACTTGTATCAAACTCTTTAAAACACGCTTTTCCCAGGGGCAGAAGTGGGAAAATCCAGATCAAGCTCCACAGGATAAATAGCGGCAGAGCCAGAGATGGCAACAAAAGCCCTGGCAGTTGTGATGCCTCTGAATTTTTGCTGATTGTTTCTGATAATGGTGTGGGCCTTCCTGAGAATATTGATTTCAGGAACACTTCTTCTCTCGGACTTCAACTCGTAAATATACTTGTGGAACAGGTAGAAGGCAGCATTGACCTTGTAAGAGGGACAGGAACCGAATTCCGGATAAGGTTCAGAGAAACCGGCTTATAAGGAAAATGGTGTGAAAGCCCGGCAAAAAACTTTGCTACAATTAACCCTGATTTCGTTGCCGAATGATGCCTGCGATGATTGCATACATGATCAAAACCAAAATGAAGTAAAGAGAGATAAAATGAGATAATATGAGATAAAATGAAAGGAAACAAAATGAAGTGTTAAAAAGGGTCCTAGTGACCCATAAGGTCTGATCCACAATTTAATGTAGTTCTTTACTTAGTTAAGTTATGCTTATTTAAGTTATGCTTATTAAGTCATTACTCAGTTAAGTTACTACTTAGTCAAGTCATTACCTATTTAAGTTACATACTTTCTTCGTACGTCTTCTTCATAGATCTGGGACTGACCTTATGGATCAATTATAGATATGTGCCAGGAGTATAAATAAACAACGATTATATACTTTTTTTTTAGCATGTAACGTTTCCTGGTACGCCGTCTTGCGTTAAAAAATGATCGGCTAACCCATCCAGCCGGATTTATTTCTGCAGGTTATTCAAAAGGTTCTCAAGAGGCATTGTAGCTACTCCTATTATCCGGTCTCCCCCACCATAATAAACATACAATTGACCTTTAAGAATAACCGAACCGCAAGAAAAAACAACATTCGGAACTTGCCCTTCAATCTCATATATCGTCTCAGGTTCCAGAATGGGATAATCGCTCCTGCCGATGATGTTGTTTGGATCTTTATAATCCAAAAGAAGTGCCCCCATCTTATATTTAAAGTCCGGCTCTGAAATTCCATGATAAAGCAGCAACCAGCCTTTATCCGTCTCCAGAGGAGGACCGGCGATGCCCAATCTTACATTATCCCATTTATTTTTTCTTGGAGAAATAAGCACCTTACCTGCCAGGTACCTCTGACCACTAAAATTCAAATCTCTTGTTATTTCCAGCCAAATAGAACCTCCCAGCCTATGAAAAACAAGATAAGTTCCGGTAATTTTACCTTCTACGATACATGCGTCTTTATCATCGATATCGGGTGATGAGATAATTACCGGCTTTTCCCACTTCCAGTTTCTCTTCAAAAAATCATCGACATTTATTGATGTTATTGCAACACGTGGGGGATTTATTCCATCAAAAGCTGTATAGACCATATAATATTTGTTTCCGATCTTTGAAATTCGGGGGTCTTCACATCCAGAATTTCCTTCTACATGTGGGGGTTTTATTTCAAATGGTTCTCTGGGTACATAAATAGGATAATCCAAATTTTCATCGATATGAAAGCCATCAGAGCTTATTGCATACCCTAAAACTGAAGCACCGTCCTTTGATTGAGCACGGTATACGATATGGAATTTCCTATCCTCATATATTACCGCAGGATTAAAAGTACCCTTTGCTTGCCAATCCAATTCAAGAATAGATGAGATGATCGGATTTCCTTCGTAGCGGGAGAGTTTCAGCCCGTCACCTCTTTTGTTTATACCATATGATTGAGGCCTGGGTCTCATATCATGTAAAAGATCATCTAGAGAACAGGTGGCAACAGCACATTTAGTATCGGCTGCTCCATAATAAACATATAATGTTTTATCTTTTACCAGAGCTCCTGAGGGGAAGACAATGTTAGGCACATTGCCCAGAAGCTCATAGTCCATTTCTGGAGTAAGAAGCGGATAATCTGTTCTGCCTATAATTTTTCGGGGATCTTTCAGATCCAGCAATACTGCTTCTATTCCAAAAATTTCATTATCTAACATATAATTACGTATATAAGAATAGATCACAAGCCATCCATCCTCTGTCTTAATCGGAGGTGAACCAATCTCTACCTGATCCCGCAGATCTCGGAGTAAATGTAGAAAATGAGAGTTAATGTTATTATACCAGTTTTCCCAATATCCAGGGGACCAGATGTCTTCCTCTTTATCAAATAAAGCAAGCGCTATTTTTGCCGGAGGAATATCGGTATGAACTGTCAACAAAGCTGCCATTTTCCTATCTACCAAATCGGAAAACAGACCCATTGCTTTTGAATTAAAAGTAGTTACAAGATGTTTTTCGAACTTTTCCAGATCCTTACTCACTGCTACAGCAAGCTTAATGCCATTCGCGGAAAAAGGATATACAGACAAAGCCGTATAAAAAATATAATATTTTTCATTTAAAAACGTAATTCGCGGATCTTCAGCACCGAATATCTCCCATTTTTCTTCTGGTTGTATAAGCAATTTATGATCTCCAAAGTTCAACCCGTCTTTACTTTGCGCATATCCGATGGAAGAGATTTTCATATCCATTCCTTCGTGCCTCATCTGAGAAGAATGTGCGCGGTATACCATGTGGTATGTACCGTCAACCTGCGTAACACACCCATTAAATGCAGCATCACGTTCCCATGAATGTTCTTCATCAGGCACTAATATTGGATTACCGGGATATCTTAGTAGCTTGACCATTTTACTTAGACCCCCACCGCAAAATAACGTCGGTATATTTTCACACATTAGTAACTTATTTTCATAAATAGTTCCATCGATTTTGCCAAAATAAGTAAGCAATAACAAAAGACTATCAATTTATCCATCAATGCTACCACTCTGCGTAGATAAACTACCCCCAATGCCCTGAATTCTCTACTCATCCACATAAAGATTTGGTTGATTGCTTTGAGGTAATTTAATGTTTAGGAAAATATAATATATAGAGAACTATAAATAAGAAACCAATATTAATGAGCAGGTCCCAAAACTCAAAATCACTTCTCTAAAGACCGTATCTCGAATTATAGATCGAGTTTTTGATCTTAGAAAAGAGTTCTAAATACTTATTTGAGAATAAAGTTGGTGTTTAGTATGAGTTCTGTAATTATTGAACACGATAAGGGCCTTTTCTGCAAATACGGTAAGCTTGCAGGTTTAATACATCTGTTAGCAGCCCGATACCTGTAAGGGGATTATATGGATGCTTTTGTGGGTACAAGCGGCTGGTATTATGAGTGGAATAAAAAGAAAAACCTTGATTGGTTTGTAGAAAACTCAGGCCTGAATTCTATAGAGCTCAATTCAAGTTTTTACAGGTTTCCTTTTCCCAATAACATAAAAAGCTGGAGCACAAAAGGTGCAGGTCTCAGGTGGAGCGTAAAAGTCCACAGGTCCATAACCCACTGGCGCCAGTTTAGTGAGAGTGCTCTTGAAATTTGGGAAAGATTTAGGGGACTATTCGAACCCCTGGATCACCTTATTGATTTCTACCTTTTTCAGGCGCCGCCAAAGTTCAATGACATTGAAAGAGCCCTCAATTTTGCAGAAGAAACAGGGCTTGGAGAAAGGTTTGCTCTGGAAATAAGGAATGCGGAGTTGCTCGGGAATGATGAGCTTTGTGCCGAGTTCCTGAAGGAGGTTATCCTGGTATCTGTAGACTCCCCGGATTACATTAACCGCATATTTCCAGGAAAAATCGTATATATGAGAATGCACGGAAAAGAAAACTGGTATAACTATAATTATTCTCAGGAAGAAATAGAAGAAACCGTAAGGAAAATTAATGAATTCGGGCGTGAAAAAATCTATATTTACTTCAATAACAACCACAATATGCTCGAAAACGCAAGGAGAACATTAAAAGCCTTTTCGGATATGTAAACCCGGAAATTTTACCTCCAATCTGGTTTCAGGACT
>DUGS01000200.1:0-3770 GCA_013331265.1 Methanosarcina sp. | reverse complement strand
CAATCTGGTTTCAGGACTTTTAGTTTTGGCTCGAGGCTCTTGATTAACCCAAGAAGCTTTTGTTTATTCAAATCCTCTTTTTGCATGACAAATGAAACGTTGCTGTTTAACATTTTCATCTCCTGCATACTAAGGTCTTTTGAAGTACATACAATTATAGGGATATCCACGGTTTCAGGTTTGTTCTTGAGAGCCCTTATAACTTCAAATCCCGAAACACCAGGCATGTTCAAATCAAGAATTATAGCATCAGGAAATTCTGATAACGCCCTATCAATTGCCTCTTTTCCTCCGTGTGCCCGGCTGATAACATAACCTTCACATTCAATCATAGAAGAAATAAGTTCTAACATAGATTCCTGGTCATCTGCAATCATAATCTTTGGAGATTTCGTTTTCTCTTTCAAACGTTCCAGAGTTGAAAGCAGAATTGACCTTTCAACCGGTTTTACAAGATGGTCAAATGCACCCCAGAGCATGTTGCAGTCACTTCGGTCATTTATTGAGAGGATAAGTACTGGAATACCGGAAGTCTCACTGTCTTTTTTCAGGTTATTAAGCACGTCCCACCCGCTCATTTCAGGGAGCATAAGATCCAGAGTAATTACAAAAGGCTTTAACTTCTGGGCAAGAAAAAGGGCTTCTTTCCCGGTAGCGGCCTGAGCTACTCTGTAGCCAGCTTCTGTTAATGTGAAGATAAGGAGCTCCCTTGATAACTTATCGTCCTCAACAACCATCACAAGAGGTTCGGAACCGTCCGAGCCTTCGGGCTCGAAAATGAAAGGAAGACTTTCTTCTTCCAGGTTTTCTGCCCGGTCTTCTGTTTCAGTTGTTTCCCCTGTTATATAAGAAGTTTTGAGAACATTTACCTCATTTTTCTCGCATGTTTCAGGTATTCTCATTTTTTCCCCGGTTTTCAGGGTCTTTACAGGCACTTCAAAAATGAAGGTTGAACCTTTTCCTGGTTCGCTCTCAACCCAGATTTTGCCTCCGTGCATCTCAATGAATTTCCTGGAGAGAAATAGACCAAGACCGGTACCTTCGTATTTGCGGTTAAGGGCAGAATCGATCTGTTTAAAGGGCTTGAAAAGTTTTTTTATCTCATCCTTAGAAATTCCTATGCCTGTGTCGGATACAGTAACTCTGGCTCCTTTTTCGGATACTGACCCCAGCACTTCAACAGAACCGCCTGCTGGAGTGAACTTTACTGCGTTGCTCACAAGATTGTACATAATTTGCTTGAAACGTGTCCTGTCAGCATAAATAAAGAAGCCTGGTTCCGCATTAAAGTTCATTGAGATGTTTTTTTTCAGGGCAAGAGGGGAGATTATATTTTTTGTATCAGTAAAAACATCATGAAGAGAGAAATAATCAAGTTGAAGATCCATTTCCCCGGCTTCTATCCTGGAGAGGTCCAGAATACTGTTTATGAGCGAAAGGAGATGTTTTCCACTACTTGAGATATTCCCAAGAAACTTTTTGTTTAGTTCATCAAACTGTCCTGTTGTCCCCCCAAGCATGAGATCAGAAAAGCCGATTATGGCAGTAAGGGGAGTACGCAGTTCATGGCTCATGGTCGCAAGGAATTCACTCATTGCGCGGTTTGCCCCTTCAGCTGCAAGCTTTGCCTGCAGGAGTTCTTCCTCAGCTTGTTTGCGGTCTGAGAGATCTATGAAGCTTTCAACAAAATAACCTGTTCCTCCTATTGAGACGGGCACAACACTTCTAAGGATCGGTAAAGACTCTCCAGTGGCTTTAAAAAGTATACTTTCAGAGAGGTCTCCAGCCTGGTCCAGAAGAAGGGTATTACATTTTTCTTCCCCTGGCTGGCAGATTAACTGCTGGCAGGTCATCCCTATAAGTTCCTTATCGGAATAGCCCGTAGTTTTCAATGCTACCGGATTTGCATCAACAATTTTCCTGGAAGAGGCTTCGATCAACAGGATGCCGCAAAGTGTATTGTCAAGAATGGTTTTGAGTCTTTCCTGGTTCTCCTGCTCACGTCTTTCTATATTTTTACGAGAGGTAATATCCTGGGCTACTATCTGAACAACATTATTTTTTCTGTCAATAAGCGACAGGCTAACTTCAATATCAACAACTTCTCCTTCGGGTTTCTGAAGATTCATATAAAAATGAGAAGAATCCTGTTTGAAAGTTTCCTTAAGTGCCTGCTGAAGGTCAGGAAGGTACTCCCCTGGAATAAAAGACATTAGAGAGATATTAAACGGACGTTTCTGTCCAAAACCAAAAATTTCGCAGCCTTTTCTATTGATATCCAGGACCTTTTTTCCATTTGAAATAATAACAGCATCTTTGGACTGTTCAAAGAGAGCCCTATATATCCTGTCTTTTTCATTGAGATCGTCTTCTGCTTCTCTATAAAGCACCAGGGAATTTTCGAGCTCCATCCACCTCCTGAGAGAAAAGATTCCCATTCCAAAAGAGGCATATATCGAAAGAATGAGCAGGAGTCCCAGGCTCTCAATATTGTAAGTTTCAACAAATAATATAATTGATTCAAAAAGGTTATAGTTAGAAGCTACCAGTGTAAATATAAATCCCAGAACCAGAATAACAACCAGTTCATTAGATTTTTTTGTGAACGGTGATTTTTGAATATTTTCCATCCACTCATCCCCTTAAAGAACCAGAATCTGTTAAATCCCTCACAACACCTGCTGTCCGCCCATGAATGAATCTAACACTGATTGGAACCTGCCAATGTCGATAGGCTTTGAAATATATCCACTGCACCCTGCTTTTAAGAACCGGTCCTCATCGCCCTCCATGGCATGAGCTGTAAGAGCTATTACAGGCGTTCTATTGACTTCAGGGAGTTTTTTGATTTCTTTAAGGACGTCAAGCCCGTCAAATCCTGGCAGCTGTATGTCAAGAAGTATTAGATCGAACCTATTTTCTTTAACAATTTTGAGAGCCTCAAACCCATCCCTGGCCTCTTTACTTTCATATCCAAAAGTAGTAAGAAGGAATCTGATAAGTTCCATAATTACAGTACTATCCTCAACCACAAGTATACGTTTCATTTGCATGACCCCTCAACCAATATACAAGGAGACCTGACAAAATACAGATACCTCTGGTAAACGGACTGCTTTTCCAAAGCCTGGACTATTATCTCATAGAAAAACTTCAGTTAGTCCATGTAAAGGCCATAAATTCCTTAAGGCACCAGAGCTAAATCAAAAAGTATTTTTGGCAGACCCAATTAGGCAATTAAATTAAGTACCCTGTCGTTTTCCCCAAATTTAAAAAACTTACCAGCCGGTAAGTTAAATGCCTTATTTAATTTCCCCAGATTTGGTAGAATTTGCTAATGTTTAAAAGTTAAAGAGTAATTGTATTACATACATATATAAACTTTGATTACTGCCGAATAAACTTTGATTATTGCTGAAAAAAAGCCCAACCGGCAAGTAAATAGAATTTCTTTTCTGAAAAAGAGAAATGTTGTTTTACAGAAAATAGGATAGTAACCAGAGAGTAAGCGAAGAACCAGAGAATAACTGAAGGTTAAACAGGAACACAATCTCAGACCAAACTTCAGGGATCAATTGAAGTTTCGGCAATTACAGTTGAAGGGGCGTCTGCAAGGCTGACATCTTCAAGCTGGATATAGGCAGTTGCATTCTCAACTGGGCATTTCTCTCTCGAAAAGGATATTTCCTTTAATAGTCCCTTAGGTTTTGGAGGGGATAGAGTAATCCCCCAGCACGAAGCTTGTGGCATCATGGAATAGTTTTGTAACG
>DUGS01000009.1:23029-23878 GCA_013331265.1 Methanosarcina sp. | reverse complement strand
TCAAACCAGTATTGCCCTGTATCTTTCCCATAAGCTGACCAACTTAGGATTCGATGTAACCGTTGCTGGGACAACTGCTGCAACCAAGCTTTTGAAAGTCTCCGATTCCGATGGTTACTATGCAAAAAAGCTGGTGGATCTCGATAAAACCCTTGAGGACATCATTGAAAAAAGGAATGATTTTGGCATATGCTTTGCCTTCATGCATAACGATTCAGGAATGACTTATGCAGCGACAGTAAGCGCTATTTCTCAGGCCAAAATGTACTCCATTGTTTTTGGAAGGCACGCCGAGGAATTAGCCCAAACAATAGAGTTCGATTGTGAGAAGATAGTTACACAGGATGTTCACAACCCTGTACGTCTCAAGAACAAGCTGGATAAGGTAATGGAGGAGATGGCCAAATGAGCTGTATTGAACAGATGAAGTACACAATCCTCCTGGAAAGGATAAGCTTCAAGGAGGCTAGAGAGTACATCGAGAAAAATTCGGATGAAGTCTATTATGTATCCCCGGGTTACAAGATCTTCAAGGACTACTATATAATAGGAGTACCGCCGATTGCTGTGGGGTCTAAGGGTAATGCTCTGGTTTTCCCTTATACAAAGCCCTGCCATGGAAGCTTTGTCCTTAGCATAGAAAACGAGGATAGCATAAAGGAGATAAATCGGCTCAGGGAGTCGGATAAGGAAAAGGGGCCAGTCTCATTAAAGAAGGACAAATCTCTTGAAAGCTCGAAGGCATCCTCGACCAGCTATCTGGATATGTGGAAAAAATGAATTTAAAACCAGCAGATTATAAAAGATCGCCCTTATAAGAATAAGAGAAAAGGAACACAAGAAGAAAAG
>DUGS01000009.1:7684-22807 GCA_013331265.1 Methanosarcina sp. | reverse complement strand
ACAAGAAGAAAAGGAACACAAGAAAAGGATTTCAACATAGGGGAAAAGATTTTGCCTCAATTTCCTCTAAGTTGATACCCGAATTAAGTTTTATACTTTCATTCTATTATCAGGTCTTTAACCCGGATCCCGCTTTCCACGATTTTTCCCACGATTTTTCCGCCTGTCATCTCTGCAGCTTTCGCGGCATCTTTTTCCGGCAGGATGATCAAAAAGCCCATTCCCATGTTGAAGGTCCTGTACATTTCAAGGTCATCAACTCCGCCTTCTTTCTGCAGGAATTTGAAAATCTCCTGGGGTTCAAGGGGATCATAGAAGTCAAAGCCAAGCTTCGTTACCCTTCTCAGTTTCAAAAGCCCGCTGCCTGTTATATGGGCAAGCCCGTGGACTTTGCACGCCTTGAGGACGTCGAGGACTTCTATATAAATTCTGGTGGGTTCAAGGAGGTCGTCTCCTATGGTTTTTGAATTGTCATACGGGCAGGGATCATGATAAGAATACCCTGATTTCTCCATGATCTTTCTCACCAGAGTATACCCGTTACTGTGGACTCCTGTACTCGGGATGCCGACAATAACGTCGCCCACCTGGACTTTTCCTCCCTCAATAATATCCTCTTTTTTGACACATCCAAGGCAGGTGCCTGCAAGGTCAAAACCTTTAATTATATCGGGCAGGGTAGCTGTTTCTCCGCCTACAATAGACATCCTGGATATTTCTGCTCCTTTCAGTAGCCCTTCTCCTATCTGTGCGGCAAAGCCCTCTTCATGCTTTTCCAGGGCAAGATAGTCTACAAAGGCTACAGGTTCAGCTCCTATAGCCAGAAGGTCGTTAACATTCATCGCAATACAGTCTATCCCTACGGTGTTCCAGCGCTTCATCTCGTTTGCTATAAGAACTTTTGAGCCGACCCCGTCCGTTGTCAGGGCAAGAGCATACTCTCCGAAGTCCAGAAGCCCTGCATAATGCCCTATCTTCGTAAGAGGGGCTCCGATGCCCTTTCGAACATAGCTCAGTTTATCTATCAAGGTTTTGACGGTTTTTTCTTCCTTTGTGATATCCACGCCTGAATCAGCGTATGTTAGGTGCTTTTCGCTCACTCTGTGCCCCTCCTGCCTTCTTCATAACTGTTTTTCAATCCCATTTCCATTATAAAGTTCGAATTCGTCGTGCAGGGTCTTGACTGCGGCAAATCCTTCATCTTCCCTTACAACGAAAGAGATATTGTACTGTGAAGATCCCTGGCTAATCATAATAATGTTAATCATCGAATTTCCAAGTGCTCCGAATATCCTTTTTGCTACTCCTGGAGTCCCTGCCATTCCAGCTCCTACAACCGCGACCACACATATATTTTTATCCGAAGTGATTTCCTTTACGATTTCACGGTTGAACTCGGCATGTAGAGCTTTTAATGCAGGTTCCACATGCGACTCGCTGACCACGAAAGATAGATTGGACTCTGAAGATCCCTGGCTGATCATGACAATGTTTACTCCTGCCCTTGCAAGAGCTGTAAAGAGCCTTGCCACAGTCCCGATCGTCCCTGCCATTTCAGCGCCTGAGATGTTAATAAGGGCTACATTTTTGATCAGGCTTACTGCTTTTACAACGTGCTTGCACTGGAACTTCTCCGACACTACAAGTGTACCTGGGAATTCCGGATCAAAGGTGTTCTTGACCCTTACTGGAATATGTTCACGCATTGCAGGTTCAATAGTGCGCGGGTGCAGCACGTTTGCTCCAAAATAAGAGAGCTCCATGGCTTCTGCATAGGAAATCTGCGGTATGGTCTTTGCTTCGGGCACAATTCTGGGATCTGTTGTCATGATACCGTTAACTTCTTTCCAGAGCCATATCTCGTCGGCTTTCAGGGCTGCTCCAAGGATGGAAGCCGAGAAATCAGACCCGCTTCTCCCAAGGGTAGTAATTATCCCGTCTTCATTTTCTCCTATAAAGCCTGTGACCACAAGGATATGGGACTCAAGCCTGCACCCCAGTCTCTTTGATACAAGGTCGTATGTCTTTTCAAGAGGGCGGGCGTTTCCGTAATCCGATGTGGTTACAATCCCTGCCTCTCCTCCGGTGTATTCTATTGATGAGAGTCCAAGGGAGCGGACAGCGCCTGAAACGATCGGAGCTGCCAGCCTTTCTCCATAGGAGGAAATATAATCGATTGACCTGTTGGTAAGTTCGCCCAAATAGCAGATTCCGATCAGGGCTTTTTCGAGCTCTTCAATCCTCAGGTCAAGGATCTGGAGGACTTCTTTTGCAACACTGGGGTCATCAATGGCATCCCTCACAGTTTCGTGGTGTTTGTTTGTAAGTTCTGTTTTAAACTCTTTTACAAGTGAAACCTTGCCCTTTGTTGATGCAAGGCGAGCATTTTCCAGAAGCCTATCGGTTACTCCACCGAGTGCCGAGGTTACCACCACGATCTGGTTGCCTTCCTCATGATACCTTTTGAGAAGATGGGCAACATGACGGATCTTTTTTCCGTCCCCAACGGAAGTTCCTCCAAATTTCATTACTATTTTCATGATCGGACCACGTTTTAGCATTAAGTCGGGTATTTTGACATATTTACATTTTCTAATGTGTTGTTTTTAGTGTTTTAGATGTTAATTAAGATGTTATTTAAGTTGATAATTATGGTCTGTAATCACAGGCTGAATCGGAAATTAGCATTATTATAGCCTGGAGATTTAGAACTGTTACGCTTACAGCTGCTTTTTTATAAACATTCCTGCCTTTAAAGAACGTTTTGTTTCGGCTTTCCTGCCACTTTATATTCACTTTATATTTTATGCTGAGAGCCTGCCGTGTATAGGATATGGATACTATATTATAATGTTTGTGTAAAATGGGTATAGGAATTGAAACGTTAAGATCGGCAGAAAAAGCTTGCTGGCAGATGCCAAAAATATATTATAAAGGTATCTGGTAGAAAGTAATATATTTTATCTGCAAGATGAAGGGCTAAAGCAGTTGGAAAAAGGTGAAGCAATGAAATATGCCGTACTTATAGGAGACGGAATGGCTGATTACCCTATAGAGAAACTGGGTAACAGGACTATTCTACAGGCAGCCCGAACACCTGCTATGGATTCCATTGCAGCGCGTGGGAAAACCGGACTTGCGAAGACCATACCTGATGGTTTTCCTCCAGGAAGCGACGTTGCAAATATGTCAATTCTGGGATATGACCCGGCAATCTATTACTCAGGGAGGGCTCCTCTTGAAGCCGCGAGTATGGGAGTGGCTCTTGCAGCTGATGATGTGGCTTTCAGGTGCAATCTTATTACCATAGAAAACGGGATGATAAAAGACTACAGTGCAGGGCATATCAGCAGCGATGAAGCAGAGATTCTTATTGATACTCTTGATTCCGAACTCGGGACAGAGAAAGTCAGGTTTTATCCGGGTATAAGTTACAGGCACCTTATTGTTGTCGGGAATAACCTTGGAGCCGAAACGGAATGTACGCCTCCGCATGATATCACAGGAGAGAAAAAAGATAATTATCTTCCAAGAGGAAAGGATGGAGAGTTTTTCTCAGAGATGATTGAAGAGTCTGCAGTTGTTCTGGAACTGCATCCTGTTAACCTGAAAAGAATGCAGGAGGGAAAAAACCCGGCAAACTCTATCTGGGTCTGGGGACAGGGTTATGCCCCAAAGTTCACGGCTTTTAAGGAACTTTACGGGAAAAAAGGGGCTATTATTTCTGCAGTGGATTTGCTTAAGGGCATAGGAATCTATGCAGGGCTGGATGTAATTGAAGTCCCCGGAGCAACCGGTTATCTGGATACTAATTATGAAGGGAAAGCAAGCGCAGCTATTGAAGCCCTGAAGACCAGAGATCTTGTTTTCGTGCATGTGGAAGCTCCTGATGAGGCAGGACACGAAGGGAGTACTGAGAAAAAATTGAAAGCAGTTGAGGATTTTGATAGCCGAATAGTTGCTCCTATCCTTAAATATGCCGAAACCTCAGATGAGCCTTTTACGATTCTTGTGCTGCCGGACCATCCTACTCCTATTTCTGTAAAGACCCATACAAGAGACCCTATTCCGTTTGCTGTTTACAGGACTGATAAACCTGATCCGGATACTGTGGAAGCCTTTGATGAAGAATCAGTTAAAAATGGTTCTATGGGATTCGTAAAAGCTTCAGACTTAATAGGAATGCTTATAAAGAGCTAAATTTTTTCAGGCTCTTTATATATTTTTTGTGTTCAGATTCTTTTTTCCGTACATTTTAGGAGAGCAAAGGTGAATCCCGTGATTTTAATCTGGGGAGCTGTCCCTGAAATTGTCCTCCAGGAAAACATATATATCCTTTCTCAATATATTCAAAATAGCATATCTATAGATGCATCATTTTTTTACTTAAGGGGGAATATAAAGATGAAATGGCCTGCTAGAAGATCATTTTCAGGTCCCTCACGCTGGGATCCTTTTGAAGAGATTAGAAGGACACAGGAGCGCCTGAATCAGTTGTTTGAAGATTTTATGCCAATGGAAGAATGGAGCGGTGGAAAATTATACACTCCTGCAATTGACATTATGGAAGAAGAAGACAAGCTCGTGGTTACTACCGACCTTCCCGGAATCAACAAGGAAGATGTTGAAATCAATCTCAAAGAAGACATGCTTGAGATCAGCGCAAAGTCCGGCAAAGAAAAGGAAGCTGAAGAAGAAGGCTACCTGCGCAGAGAGAGGGAGTACACACGCTTTTACCGTGCCGTCCGCCTGCCTGTCAGTATAAGGGAGGAAGGATCTACTGCAAAAATGGAAAACGGTGTCCTGACAATTTCTCTTCCGAAAGTGAAAATTGAAGAGCCGAAAAAGAAGATAGAGATTGAGTAATCTTCCAGAGAGGAAGGTAGATTCTACTTACATTAATAAGAGGGCTGCGAGTTCTTTCGCAGTCTTTTACTTTTACTCCTTCATGAATTCAGCCTTGAAATTCAGGCGTAGCGCGGAAATATATATTTTATTTCTCTGGGTTTTTCTCCTTCTTCTCCCTCATCTTCATCCGGAAACTCCTTACTCTTCCCGGCTTCGGCTATTGCAATCTCAGGGTGCTTTTTCAGGAATTCAAGTGAATAAGCAGTGGTTTCCTTAGCTGAGGACTGGAAGATTTCATCGATTTCTTCTTTGCTAAACTGTCCGTGGTAAAGAAGAAGTTGAGTTACTTTATTTCGGGTCTCCTGAGGTTCGTTCTCAAAGTCCAGGGAGTAGAACAGTTTACTTATAATGACTCTTAAGCTCCAGGACCTGCTTCGCTCATTGTCTTTTAACTCAAAAGGGCTTTTTTGCTTAATTTTCTGTATAATTTCGTTCAGGTCGTACTGACTAATGCTCAACACCCCATAAGAAATCAGGTTTGCAGGTTAGATATAAATTTTTCAATTTGGCTTAAAAAACTGTATTTAAGCAGAGTTTGATTGAATATTGATTTATTATTGAATATTGATTGAATCAATCGTACTGAAAAATGATTTGCGTAAGCAAAAATTCGAGAAACACGATAACCGAAAGAAACACGATAACCGAAAGAAACACGATAACCGAAAGTTAGAATTAAACGGGAAACACAGTGAAAAGTGCGGCATCAGGAATTTATTCTCATCATCTTTTGCTCAGCCGGGGTAACTCTCATCATCGCCGCAAGACCCAGTATATCGGTGGTCTTATTTATGGTTACTGCCTTTACTGCAATAAATTATTCACTTGTGGGTTATTTTCGTAATCCGGTGAATCGACTACTCCATATCTAATCCTTTTAAAAAATATCTTATCCCTTTAAAAAATATTATCCCTTTAAAATCTTTGAGGAAGCCCTTTGAAATTTGAAGCAATTGCCGTAGAAAAAATTCCCCTTATACACAAAGGGGACGACCTGCCCTCCATCATCTGTGAGAGAATTGAACTTCAGGACAGAGACATTATTGTTATTGCCTCAACAATTGTTGGAAAAGCCGAAGGAGAAATCTTCAGGCTTGAAGATATCATCCCAGGAGAACAGGCTCTTGAAATCGCATCCCGGACAGGAAAAGATGCCCGTTTTATCCAGGCTGTACTTACCAGGAGCAGAGAAGTCTTTGTCGAGGCACCTTTCATGCTTGTGACAACACTTGCAGGGCATACCTGTGTTAATGCAGGAGTTGACGAGTCCAATATTGAAAACGGGTTTTTACTATACCCTCCTGAAAATCCGGATGCCAGTGCTTCAAAACTTGGAAAAGAACTTGAAAAGATTAGCGGAAAAAAGTTAAGTGTAATTATTACGGACACAAACGGGAGAGCCTTCAAGATCGGTCAGACCGGAGTTGCCATAGGAATTTACAAAATCAAACCTATAAAACGCTGGGTAGGAGAAAAGGACCTTTTCGGCAAAATCCTGGAGATAACAGAGGAAGCAATTGCTGATGAGATTGCAGGCGCTGCCAACCTTTTAATGGGAGAAGGAGCAGGCGGCATTCCTGTTGTAGTTATCCGCGGGCTTGATTATTACTGCGAAGAGAATACGCATATAAAAGAGACATACCGCCCTGAAGATATGGATGTCATCAAAAAAGGGCTTCGATGCCTGCGAAACAAGAACTGATTTTGCGAAACAAAAACTGATTTTAAAAGATAGGAACTTCAGGTCTCAGGTGCCGGTTTAATAAGAGGTATCTGAGGCTATCTGAAATCTTACTTAAAGGATTCTACAAATGTGGGGATAGTTTAGCTTCTTCCTGAAAAATGACTTTTCAAAACTTAAACCGAGATGAAACTTGAATTAAGGCAAATTAAAGCGGAGCTTAACTGAGAATTTAAGCGGAAGTTAACTGAAAATTTAAGTGGAATTAATAGTTCATGAGCGTATCATGGTTAGGATCATTTTGAACCTTTCCAGAGCATGCAGTGCATGAGGGTCATTGGCAGGCATTATTATCATGTCGCCTTTCTCGAGAACATTTTTATTCCCGGAAATAGTGATTTCCGCTTTCCCGTCTATTACCTGGACCATGGCATCAAAGGGTGCAGTATGCTCGCTCAACCCCTCTCCTTTGTCAAAGGCAAATACTGTTACGGTCCCCGTGTTTTTACGGATAATTTCCCGGCTTACAACTGCTCCTTCCTGGTACTCAATCAGGTTTTCTGCTTTCAGTGGTCTGGCTTTTAATTCCTCAAGCATTACTCAACCTCTTACCCCTATTGCATAATTACAATACGGTTTACCAGGTATTCAATATTTCAGTTCAAAAGGAATATTTTCTACTTCCACGCCTGCGCTTCTGAAGAAATCAAGGGAATCAGTGTCAGGATAAGGTATTGAGTATACAACCCTTTTGATGTTTGAGTTTATAATCATTTTCGCGCACAGAATACATGGCTGGTGTGTGCAGTATATAGTTGCCCCGGTAATGCTGACTCCGTGGATTGCAGCCTGGATAATGGCGTTCTGCTCTGCATGTACTGCTCTGCATTTCTCATGCCGCGTGCCTGAAGGAATTTTTTCAATTTCTCGGATACATCCGGTGTCAAGGCAGTGTTCCATGCCGCTTGGAGCTCCATTATATCCGGTTGAAAGAATTCGTTTATCCCGGACGATTACTGCCCCTACATTTTTTCGGAGGCAGGTTGCCCGTTTGCCTACCACATAGGCTATTTCAAGGAAATATTCGTCAAGGGAAGGTCGTTCTGTCATTATTTTTAATGAACAGTAAATGGTATATATAGTTATAACGTTAGAATTTGTACAACTTTTAACAATAAATTTTAAATGAAATGAATTAACGCTATATAGAGAAATAATTGTTTTTTGAGGAATATTATTATATTCTATGAAAAATATAACTAACGTGAATCAACTCATTTACACTGTAAAGAATATGGATAACTCCCCCGGGAACCATACTTCGAAGAGAACTTATAATCTCAGGTTACCAGGCGTGTTCCGGACTATAAGTCTGGATGGTTCCGGCTGTAGATATAAACTTCCGTGTTCTAAATCTGAACGTTTTCTGGATCTAGGTCCGGACAAAAAATTCGGATAATTCAAGAAAAAATAGATGCATTAAAATAGATGCATTCATCCGGAGTATTAATTATGGCAACAGGTTTGACCGAATTATTAGATAATTTCGTGAAAACTCACGATAATCGCCAGTTGCTGGCATTACCCCTTGCAGTACTCGCAGTTTCTTTAGTAATACTGCTAGTTTCTTTTGTAAGCAGCGGGTCGCCGGTAATCCTGGGAATGGAATTCCAGGGCGGTACCCAGATTTCGGTAGAAACGACCGATTCTCCTGCTGTGCTTGAAAAAATGTATTCTTCTTATCCCATCATAGATGCCAGGCAGACCGGAAGCAGGGTTATCATGCAGTTTGGGGTTATGGATGAAGAACAGCAGCATCAGCTGGAAACAGATGTTATGGACCGCTATTCCAGTGTCCAGATCCAGCAGGTTGGGCCAGTCTACGGCCAGGATCTGCAAGTACAGGCTATTAAGGCCCTTATTATTTCCTTTATAGGGATGGCAATTGTAGTGTTCCTGATATTTAGGACTTTTATCCCTTCGGCTGCAGTAATACTCTCAGCCTTTTCGGATATCATGATTGCCGCTGCTTTCATGAGGGTTGCAGGGATCGAACTTTCCCTGGGAACACTTGCGGCTCTGCTTATGCTTATAGGTTATTCTGTAGATAGTGATATTCTGCTCACAAATAGAGTAATTAAACGTCGAGGCACGGTAGAAGAGAAAGTTTCCCGAGCTATGCATACAGGTATTACCATGACTACCACAACTCTTGCAGCGCTCGCAGTCATGTACCTAGTTTCGACTTTCTCCTATCTGGTCATTCCCTCATTCACACAGATTACTCTGCTTTCGCAGATTTCAATCGTGTTGATTGCGGGACTTTTTGCAGACATGATGAATACCTGGCTCCTGAATACGGGAATTTTACGATGGTATGTGATGAAGCCCGAATTCAGAGGGAGGTATAACAGATGAGCGATAAAAAAAGCCTTTTAAAAAATCCAAGAGTTATTATCTTCCTTCTCCTCCTTTTTGGCTCTATAGTGGCTATCCATCCAAGTTATACCCCCGGAGAGGGGATAACTACTAACCTTAATTTTGGGCTTGACCTGGAAGGCGGGTCCTGGCTCCAGATTAAACTTGAGGGAGCACTTGCCCAGATAGATGTGGATTCCGGAAAGTTAGTCAGCGGAATTGTCGAGCCTATAATTGGAGCCCCTATCGAGATTACAAAAAATAGCCTTGATGTCGGCGGCTCTGCCGATAAATCAGTCACGTTTACAACATCTGCTCAGGTAAGCGCTTCCCAGCTTGAGGCCCTGGGCACGGTAAGCGTGGACAAGTTGAGTGGGAGCAAAACTCAGGTGACTATCTCTGATACAAGTAAGGAAATTCTCGTCCGGACTTATCTTTCAAAAGCCCTTGATGCAGAAGTAGTTCCCATGAGTACTCAGAAAGGAATTGTCTACGAAATCAGGACTGGAGTCACTGAAGAACAGCTTCAGGCTCTACTGGAAAAAGTTGGAGGTTCAATCCACAAAAACGAAGATGGGACTTCAACTTATAAAGAAGGAGTCAGCAGTGAAACCAGAGACCTGACAAGGGACATCCTTAACGACAAGCTCAACTCTATGGGCCTTAAAGAAATTCCTGTCAGAACTGTAGGGGACGAATATATCCTTATTGATTTTGCAGGCATTGACCTGGCGACTGCCAAGGAAATAGCTGAAAAACCTGGAAAGTTCGAGATCAGGATTCAGACTACTGGAAATGAAACCGAACATGTCCTTTATGGTGATTCCATTCAAAGTGTGGGAATTCCAACTTACCATGACGAACAGTGGCATACTCCTTTTACCCTGAAAGAAGAAGGAGCCCGGGCTCTTCAGAAAATTGCACTCGAAACCGGGGCAATTGATGATCCTAATTCCCATTATCTGATGATGTATCTTGATGGAGTTGAAATATATGGAGCACCTTTAAGCTACTCTGCAGCCTCCAAACTGCGAGAAGGTCCTATCTATTCCTGGGAAGCTTCTACAGGTACTGATGAAGCTGCCAAAACCGAAGCTACTGCACTTCAGGTTCACCTCAGGGCAGGGGCTCTTCCTGTCAATGTGCAGCTTGTAGGTTCAGGACATGTGGATCCAAATCTCGGATCGCAGTTCAAAACTGCAGCCGTGATTACAGGTTTGATTTCCCTTATTGCAGTGGCAGCCGTGGTTTACTTCAAGTACAGGAGGCCTGAAATCCTTATACCCATGGTCGGAACTTCTTTCAGTGAAGTTATTATGATCCTTGGGGTTGCAGCATTGATAGGCTGGCAGCTTGACCTGCCTGCAATTGCAGGTATTATCGCTTCCATAGGTACTGGAATTGACCACCTTGTAATCATCACAGATGAGGTGCTTTACGAAGGCAAACTCCCTCCAACAAAGGTTTTCAAGTCCAGGATAGGAAAAGCTTTTGCAATCATTTTAGGGGCAGCTTCCACAAACATAATCGCCCTGTCTCCCCTGGTTGTAATGGGCTTTGGGTCCTTGAAGGGCTTTGCAATTACTACTATCATTGGTGTCTTCATAGGTGTGATTTTTGCAAGACCGGTATATGGTGTAGTAATCAAGGAATTCCTTCATGTAGATGAAAATGGAAATGGAAGCATAACCGAGTAAGTATTGAGGGAATAAAGTCTCTAGTGTCGCTCAATCCTAAAGGATCGAATGATTCTTAATGGTTGTAGCCAAGTTTATACGACATTTAATCGTTGAAGCGACACTAGAATTGATATTCAAAAACAAGGTGGAATGTATGCAGGATCTCTGGACTCTAAAATACAGGGCAGACACTCTTGAAGGGCTGCTTGGAAACGAACATGCTGTGAAAACGCTTTCCGAACTGGTCCGGTCCGGGACCCTTCCCCACCTCATTTTTTACGGCCCTGATAACTCTGGAAAAACGACGGCTGCTCTTGCTCTTGCCAGGCAGCTCTACGGAAATACCTGGAAGAACAACTTCGCATACTTTAATGCCTCGGATTTTTTCGACCAGGGAAAACGTTATCTTGTTAGGGATAGGCGTTTTGTCCGTTTTATTGGGACTGACGACCCGAAAAAAATCTACAAAAGCGTAATCGATATTTTTAAGGAAATCATTAACGAGTATGCCGGAATGGCCCCCCTTGATGCCGATTACAAAATAATCTATATCGATAATGCAGAATCCCTTAGTTCGGATGCACAGCATGCTCTCAGGCGGATCATGGAAAAATACAGTGCAACATGCAGGTTTATTCTTTCCACTACAAGACCTTCTAAACTCATTTCTCCCCTCCGTTCAAGGGGCCTTCAGGTCTTTTTTGCCTATGTTACGGATTCTCTCCTGAAATCTCATCTTGAGAGAATCGCTATTTCTGAAAAACTGAAACTTTCAAGCAGGGCACTTGATGCGATCCTTTATCTTGCTAAAGGAAATATTGCAAGAGCTGTCCTGACTCTACAGCTTGCCGCCCTGAAGGCAGATGGTGCTGAAATCACGGAAGAGATCGTCTTTGAAGCTACTATGAAAGGCAGGGATGAAACTGTAGATTCACTGCTTAAGGCTGCTCTTGCAGGTGACTTTTCCAGAGGGCGTCGGCTTATAGATGAAATGATTATTGAAAAAGGACTTTCAGGGACCGATATCCTTGAAGGGCTTACCGAAGCCCTTATAAATTCGGGAGAAACCGATGAGGTCGTTGCACGCCTTATTATAAAAATCTCAGAAACCGATGCCATGCTTACAGGCGCTGCCAGTGAAAGGATCCAGCTCGAAAAACTGATTTCCATATTCTCCTGATTCATTGAAATTAAATAGCTTTTTTTAACGACATCCCAAAACTTATTTTATTTTCAGAGGTCCAATTTGAGTTTTGGGATGAGCTCTTTAAAAACTGAACAGGTTTTACATCCTTCTCAACCATCTTTTATTTCTTATATAAATTTGTTTTAGACGTGAGCTGCCCCCTTTTATATCTTTCCCTTCGTTCATTCATCTATTGGATATACTATATATATGATTCTATTTGACATTTCCCTCTAATCACAAAATATATATACTATATCCATTTAATCAATATTCTAACAACAATCTTTATATACAATAAGTATTAATCCTTTATTGTGAATGGACCAGAAGCATTAGCTTCTCAGGAGTTAAGGGGCTCAATTATACTTTCTAAAGAGATACGGACCTGAGATCTCAGGATGCATCCCTGTGGTGTACTGTACTCTCTAAAGAGAGTTTAGAGCTTGGATTCCCTCGAGTAGAAGCTAATACGGGTCTTCTAGAAAAAATCCACAAAAATCCCTCCATTGCTCCCTGATAAATTCCCTCTTTTCAGGGAGAACACGCTCATACGGCAGAATTGAGCTATAGCTACATTTAAAAAAAGGAATATTCTGTCGCTTTCATAGGTTTTAAAAAATATTGTCTGCCTGAAGGTAAGTCAGGCAGACATATAGTACTGCGGTTCCGAAGTATATTCACAAAATTCACAAAACTTGATGTTTTAATTTATCTACGATTATGAATTTCCCATTTTATTATGAATTTATTTTGGAGCCGAAGCACCTTAGTTTAAGCACCTTTTAAATTTTTTACAATTTCTTTCAGATTTTTCAGTTCTCTCAATACCTATAATGCTTTACTGAGTGATACAGGATCATTGCAAAGAAAGCAACTATCACAAGCAAGAAACTGAAGAAGCCGACGGGGTCCCAGACAAAGCCTATCCCTGCTCCTCCTTCTTCCCAGGAAACGAGTACAGCTCCCTGGAGTACTGTGGGAATAACCACACAGGCGAAGGCAAGGACAAAAATAAACACAATGTCAAAGACCTCTGCAACGATGCTCTTTTGTGCCATTTTTTCTGCCTCCTTAATCATAATATTTATACTCAAACATGTGGTTTTTAATGGACTCCCTAACCCTCAGGCAGCCGATAGCCTCAATAGAAACAATCAGCCCCATGAAGATCACATAGAGGTAGAAGAAGCCTGAAGAAATTTTCCAGGTCTCAGAAAGAACCTTGTATATTACGAATCCTTCCGCGCCCACAAGCAAAGCAAGCATGCCTACAACGAGAACCGTATCTCCGTTGAGTTTTCTATAATATTTACTTTCCATTGCCTGGTCAGTCGTCTCCAATGCCTATCGCCTCCTTTCCTATCCTTCCATTTTCCGAGCCACTGGGCGAGGGCCAGCCCATTTCAGCCCAGTTATTTTCTGTTCTTGAACTCTTTTGCCTGTGGCTGAAATAGAAGTATGCAATGCCGTAGAACACAAAGGCAAAGATCAGGTTATACTTGTAGCCCCAGAACAGCGTTGAAAGAATTGTAATTGCTATTGCGATCGCAAAGTAAGCAATATACGGCTGAAGAGGACCCACAAAAGGTCTGACCTTGCTTGTACTCTGCGGGAACAGATTCCTGAAACGGATCAGGGAGAAAGGAATCAGCACGTAGCAGAGCAGTCCCGAGACGATGGAGAAGGTAATTACCTGGTCAAGGAAACCGCTGAATGCAAAGCCGATTGCAACAGGCATAGTGAAGATCACTGCCCTGTATGGGGTATTATACCTTGGGTGCACTGCCGAGAACCAGGACGACACGTAGTTGTCTCTGGAGAGGGCAAACCAGGAGCGTGAGGAGTCACAGACGCAGCCGTTTGCACTTGCAACGCAGGTCAGGAAGGTTCCGAGCCCCAGAGCAGCAATAAATATAAATATGCCGCTGTTTTGTGCAGCCTCAAAGAGAGGATACACGGAAACTCCAAGAATGTCCGTAGGGATCAGCACTGAGCAGAGGTAGAGGGTCATAGCCGCTCCTATAAGCAGGGTTATCATTCCTGCCTGCTGTCCAAGAGGTACTGCCCTTGACGGGTGTTTGCACTCTTCGGCGCACATTGCCGCCCCTTCTATCCCCAGATAGAACCATGGTCCAAACTGCAAAGCTGCAAAAAGGCCTATCATGCCGTTTGGCAGAGCTCCCTGGAAAAGGTATTCAGGGTGGATGTTTACTCCTCCAGAGGCAGTTGTGAAGAAAAAGACCACTATTGCGATGAAAGCTATCATGGTCAGGACAAAGTTCAGGGTTAATGCCGCAACAACGCCACGGTAGTTAATGAAGGTCAGAAGTGCAATAACAAGCAGGGTTACAGGATAAACCTGCAGATCCGGAAAGATACTCTGTGCAATGGATGCAACAACAATAGCGTCTGCTGCCTCAAGAGCTATGTATTCCATATATACTGCAAGCCCTACAATGGCAGCAGCTCCGGGTCCGACAAATAACCTTGCCCAGTCATAAGGTCCTCCTGCAAGTTTGGTTGCTGATCCTAGTTCACTGGCGCAAAGGGCAATTATAACATACATGGTTCCTGCAACCAGCATAGCAAGCAGAGAACCCAGTACTCCTCCTTTTGCGATAGTGAAGTTCCAGCCCATATACTCTCCGACCAGCACAATTCCTACGCCGAGAGCCCATACATGGAAGGGCCGCAGAGTCTTTACCAGACTGGCATTTTCATTATGTTCAGACATGCCATATCATCCCCTTCTTTTTGAAACCCTGCTGGCGTCCAGTAAAACCCAGGCCATCAGCCCAAAAGCCATAAGGTATATTAGTCCGTTTATAATAGTCCACATATCCATTTTCCATTACTCCCTCTATTTTTTCACACACTGGGTTTTTGTAGCCTTTCAGCTATCCTTTAAAAAATTTTCCACACAACACGCAGTGTATATTTATAAAGGTTTCGCCAAAGTTTTTAAAAAAAATTAGCCAGCGAGAGACTCGCTGGCTTTAGATATTCCAATGTAAACTTCGGGCTTAGAATACAAGTCCGAGGTCTTCGAGCTTCTTTCTTGCTCCGTCGTAGACCTGCATGTATTCATCAGTTGGGGTGATTGTCTTTACGTCGTAGCATTCCTGGAAAGTCTTTCCAGCTGGTGCGCTTGCGTAGTTCTTCTCATAGAGAGGAACAAGCTTGCCAAGGATCTTGTTAACCTCTGCAATATCCATACCTGAGGTTGCCCTTGCTACTTCTCCCATCAT
>DUGS01000009.1:4518-7479 GCA_013331265.1 Methanosarcina sp. | reverse complement strand
GAAAGCATCCAGACCCTCCATACCAGTGGTCTTGTCGGTCACGACACCCTTTGCCGCTGCGACACCAGAGAGGATTTCTCTGCCTGATGCAGTGTCGGTAATGGACTGGGCTGAAGCCTCAAGCAGACACATCTCGGTACATGGTCCTGCACATGGGTAGTACTGGTTTCCTGAGAGGATGTCTGTGAACTCTGAAATTGTGGAACATGCCCAGCCTGCAATCATGAGGGTTTCCCTTGTGTTGGTTGAGCCCCAGCGGATGTGGACAGGTCCATCAAGGTGCCAGCTTGCGCTGCTCATGACAACGGCGTTGATATGGGTTGCAATGTCAACGATAGTTGTTTCTTCAATTCCTCCAGCGTATCCTCCGAAGATCGGCATCTGTTCATCCATGATGATATCGCTGTTTCCTTTGTAGTGGGCAATAACTGCGATTGCGTCAAGGTCGATCTTGAGTTCGTTAAGCTGGGATACTTCGTGGCTGTCCGAGGAGATCTGGCCGCCATAACAGTCAGATGATATATTTCCCTGAGCAGACAGGGAAGTCTCTGGGCCCTATATGCCCATTCCCGGGCGGCCTGCCATAGCGCATGCCTGCTTTATAAGGCGGGTTTCTGTCTTTGCAGAAAGGACTTCATACGGACTTCCGGGCACAGGAGACTTACCACGAACAGAGGTCATGACACCGTCTACAATTGTGTCTACTTCTTTCTCAAGAGCATAGCTCATGTGGACAGGCATGAAGACTTCTTCTGAAATCGGAGAACCTGTAGGACCTCCCTGTACGATTGGCTTCCTCTTGTCACCAACACTTCTCTTCCTGACGTTTACTGCGTCCCTGCCAGTTCCGAGGGTGAATTCCTTCTGGACGTTGTTGATTGCGTCCCAGATCTCGTCTTCTGTGTACTTCACGATCCTATGGGTGTCGGTACAGTATATACCGCACTCAAGGAGCATCTCAAATCCTGCCTTGAAGAGGTTTTCCATCATGTCTTTGTCTGTGGGTATAAACTCTCCTTTGAAGTCAAGCCCGTACTTCTGCTTGAGCTCCATTGCCTTCATTGGGATCTTCATAAGGTCCCAATCATCCTGGGTGCACTTTTCTCCTACTTTTGCTCTGTCGTAGAATTCATAGCAGTCAAATGATTTTCTAAATGTCATATATTTTTGCCTCCCAGGATTATTTCATTACTTTAAGTGCGACTTTTGCAGCTTCTGCAGCGTTTTCTGCGGTCGCATCCGCACCGATTTCGTCAATCCATTTCTTGGATACGGGTGCTCCTCCGAACATGCATTTTACGTTGTCTCTGAGTTTTTCTTCCCTGAGCATGTCCATGAGGTCTTTCTGTCCAAGCATTGAGGTTGTCATGAGGGCTGAGCCTACAAGTATGACTTTTTGCCCTTTGTGCTTTGCAGCCTCTTCAACAACGGTTTCATTGAGAACGTCGACTCCGAGGTCAAGGATTTCGAACCCGTTTGCTCCGAGCATTGTTGTGACAAGGCGGTGTCCGATGTCGTGGATGTCTCCTTCTGCAACGAAGGTGATTGCAAGTCCGGCTGATCTCCCTTCCACCTTCGTCTTCTCAAGTTCGGGGGTAAGGATCTTCATTGCAGCTTCCATGGTTTTTCCAGACATCATGATCTGAGGCAGGAAAACCTCGGCAGCTTCAAACTTGTCACCGATAATCTTCATCCCTGGAGAAAGTCCCTTTGTGATAATATCAAGTGGTGAAATTCCTGCATCCAGGGCTTCCTGAGTTAACTGTGCGCAACCTGCGATGTTTTGAGTTACGATTGCGTTGGTCAATTTCTCAAAAATCTCTTCGTTTGCCATTTTTTTTAAACCTCCGTTTCTGTTGAAACAGGCTGTCCTTGCAGTATAGGTTGGGCAGTACAATGCATGTCGAATATCAATAAACAACAGGTCACAAAGGATTATTGCTAAAGCACAGACCCAAGCTCCGCTAGGTGAAAAATAACGTGCATGGAGTTCTCACTTATTGCAAGCCTTGCTGCCTTCTATTTTGCCATTAGGTGCAAGGGACGCCTTCGCATTGTTTATTGCCTATTTCTGAAATTATTCACTGCCATTCTTTACCCGCTTTTCCGGGTTTTCTGTGAATAATTTCTTTTTCATACATTGCTACTGGGGAATTTTGCTGGAGACTGCAAATTTGCCATTTCCCAGTTGAATTAATACTCATATCCCAAATTCCCAACAGTATTCCTGCTGGAACTGCCTGGAATTGTTCTGAATACTCAGATACAGATTCCCAAAATAAAGATGGAGATTCTACTATATAAACAAATACTATATTTCTTTTTTATATATTATGTATATAATTTTCAATGTCGATTTTTCGGTTTATAGCGTCCAAAATTCGTATTTTTTTCTTCCTTGTTTTTCCTGAAATGCTCACTTATGACCTGAAAAGCAAAAACTATATATGTAATTTATATTATACCCCATGGGTTCGCGTCAATAACTGGAGTTTTCGGCTTTCAAATGCAATTAACAAGCTCATCCCAAAACTTCAGTGATTTCCTCCTTTAAGAATTTCAGAACCGTTTTCCTGATCCGAAAATCGATTGATTTTTACAAATAACACTAAGTTGAAGTAGCAAAATACGCCTTTTTAAGGCTGAATGCAGGTAAATTATAAAAAAGGAAGCTAAAAATTGGAGCCGGCTTGAAGCCGGCAGTTTAGTTTTAAAGTCTTTTAAGACCTGTTATGTAAGACCTTCGCTGGTCAAATGCACTGTTCAGTACTTGTGGTTCTTAGCGCACTCGATCATTTTCTGGAGGTTGGCGGTGGGGGTCATGCTGACAATTCCGCAGCCAACTGTGAGCAGCCCGACACCTGCGTCGAGTACCTTCTTTGAGGCTGCTTCGACTTCCTCAGGAGTTCCGTTCCAGAGTACGGCTACAGGGTCAATGTTTCCAACAATGATGGCGTTTTC
>DUGS01000009.1:0-4433 GCA_013331265.1 Methanosarcina sp. | reverse complement strand
GCGTCGAGTACCTTCTTTGAGGCTGCTTCGACTTCCTCAGGAGTTCCGTTCCAGAGTACAGCTACAGGGTCAAGGTTTCCGACAATCATTGCATCTTTCACATTGCCTGTTGCAGTCTTGATGTCTACTCTCTGGTCTACACTAATGCCGTTTACACCGGCTTTGTCCATAATTGAAAGGCCATTGGTTGTGTTTCCGCATATGTGCAGGACTGTTGCGACATCGAGCTCCTTCATAGCATCAGCGATCTTTTTCTGGTAGGGAAGTGCATACTTTTCATAGAATTCTCCACCGATAAGTTCGTAGCTTGCTGTTGGGTCAATAATGGCTATTGTGTCTGCCCCGTTTTCAACCATTGCTTTTGCGTATGCCACGTTGAAGTCCGAGCAGAAGTCCAGAAGTGCGGGGACAATAGCCTCACCTGTGAAAAGGTTCCCAAACCAGGCATCTCCGTTGATGTGCTGGGCCAGAGAGAAGGGGCCGATCATGGACCCTATTATTGGGAGCTCTTTTCCGTATTTTTCGGAAAGGATCTTGACAGCTTCAAGGATTACTGCAATTCTGCCTTCTTTCAGTTTGTAATCCCTTAATTTTTCCAGGTCTTCAAGGTTCTTGACACTGGGTTTGATCACAGACGGCTGCTGCTTCAGGTCGCCAGCCTTTATTCCGCAGCCAAAGAGTTCGGCCTCAGCCGTGATGTCAAAAGGAACTCTAACAGCTTCAAAGCCAACTACAGTGTGCGCAGCTTCTGCAAGTGTTGCCATTTTTTCTGCGTCCCCATGGGCTTCAGGCCAGTAGGCGCCGCAGGCTTCCATCTGTTCGACAGTTCCGGTCTGTGTGAAACAAACAGCAGGCATTCTGTCTACTGGTTGTTTTCTCAATGCACGGTATAATCTTTCTTTTGGTGTATATTTTGTCATCTATAATCCCTCTCTTAGTTCTATAGACAGCCCTAGTTTCAAAAACCCATACTATAAATAAATATGTATTATTATTCTTTAATTAAAGATTTTATTATATAAATTTATCAATTCAAACGTTAATACTAGCTGAAAATTCCCTCAACACAACCAAATTTGTTTTATTTGGCCTGTTTGATGGAAAGCTTAAAATATTTGTGATTCGTGGCTTCAATAAGTGTTTTGTCGGTTTTCATAAGGCTAAAACAGGTTGATGATAACGAATTATTGAAGACAGATATCAGGCCTTTTGCTGTTTTTGAGGTTTCCTGGAAGGCAGACAACTACTGAGGAATAGTAACCACATTATCATTCAACAAACATTCAGCAAACAATTTGGTATGCACAGGGTTGATGATCCGCAATTAACTACTGTCTGTAACTATACCCCGAATGGTTACAATGATTTTATAAAAAGTTAGACTTAGAAAAAGCATATATTTTAGGTATCGATTTTTTAAAAATTAATACTTTTTCGGCAGCCTATCTTCTCCATTATTCTTCTCCATTATTTTACTCTGGTTTTCAGCAATAACTAATATATTTACAGTTTTTCTATTTGCTTGTCTGGGAAATTATATCCATCCTTTTTTGTATTTTGGAACTTTTTGTTCTGGGATCGAATAAATCGAATATAACCTGAAGTAATCCAAAATAACAAAACGGAAGTATAATATGACATTTATACAGACAGTTAGGGGTTTTCTTATTTAATGGCCGGCAGAGGAGTAGTTATGAGGCAATATCCAGAATGGTATTATGACGAGTTCAAACAGGTGGGAGTAGATTATACAGATCTTGGAGAAGTACATGCTTATGATTTACGCATGCGGAAATTGAGAAATATTGAAATGGAGTCTAACAGCATTAGAGAGCTTCTCGGAATAAAGAACAGTGATTCAGTTCTTGAAATCGGGACTGGGACAGGAGAATTAGCACTCAATATTTCTGCTTATTGTAAAGAGGTTGTGGCGATTGACGTTTCAAAAGTGATGATAGACTTTGCAAGAATAAAGGTAGAAAGCCAGAACAAAACAAATGTCCATTTCTATAATGCTGGGTTTCTAACCTATGAGAATAACGGTGATCAATTTGATGTTATTATCACACAGCTAGCTTTACATCACCTGCCTGACTATTGGAAAATGATAGCTCTGAAAAGACTTTATGGAATGCTAAAGGAAGATGGTAAATTCTATTTACGTGATGTTGTGTTCCCTTCACAGATCACGGATCATGATAGCTACTTTGCTAACATTATAACTGATCTGAAGAACTCTTCAGGAGATAAAATCGCTGAAGAAACGGAAATCCATATAAAAGAAGAATTTTCAACACTTGACTGGATTATGGAGGGTCTACTTAAAAGTGTGGGATTTCATATTGAAAATATTATATATGATGGATTTATAACCAGTTATATATGTAAAAAATAACTATAGTTTAGTTATTCCGGCAGGCGATATACAAACATATAGCAACGGTTTATATAATCCTTATGTTATAAAAACATTGAACTCCGTGCAGCATCGAATTAGATCCCGTGCCGGATTAGACTTGAAACTTAATCTCATATTAATCTCATATTTTTACGGGGCGTCAAGGGTGCCTGATGCCTCAAATACTTCTGGAGGATTGTAAATGTATGGCATAGCACTTGATCTGGGTACAAGCGGTTTTAGGGCCCAGCTTGTTGATCTTGAAAAGAATGAAACTTTAAAAACAGTTATAACCATGGGTCACCCCCTTCCCGGAGGAAATGTCATGGACCACCTGGACTTTGCGATCACAACAGGTGAGGACGTGGCTCACGACGTAATTATAGAAACCATCAGGAGAATGTTCCAGAAATTTGATGTTGATCTTTCGCAAGTAGAAAGGCTAGCAGTCTGTGGAAACCCTATCCAGCTTTCTCTTTTTCAGAATATCGAAATAAGGGACCTCGCATATGCCGGGGAAAACAAGCAGAAAATGCTTGGAGTCCAGAATGTAAAAAGAGATGCCCGTGTATTTCCAGCCTCAGAACTTTTCGGGGGCGACCTTCCTGAATGTGAAGTTATTGTACCTCCAGCAATTAAACACGAGATAGGGGCTGATGCCCTTGCTATGATGCTAGAAACCGATTTTCTTATCCAGACCGAACCTGCTCTTGTGACCGATTACGGGACAAACGCAGAAATGGCTCTCAAAGTCGGCGACCGGATAATTACGGCAAGTGCTGCGGCAGGTCCTGCAATTGAAGGGCAGGGCATAAGTTCAGGTATGCTTGCAAGCCCTGGAGCAATCTGTGACGTAAAACCTGCGGGCGAATACTGGAAAGTTATAGTGCTCGATAAGGAGATGGAAAAACAGAACGCTTACCTTATCAACCCTGTAACCGGTGAAATAAAAGAGCCCACCGGGTACGAAGCTGTAGGTATCACAGGTACAGGGGTTATCTCGGCTTTTTCCCTTGCTCTGCAAAGCGGTTTGGTTGAAAAGCCTCCAAAACTCCCCAATGGAAAACTAATTCTGGGACCCGAAATCGAAATCACTGAAAAGGATGTTGAGGAAGCCGGAAAGGCCATAGGCGCAATTCGGGCTGCTCACCTGACCCTCATAGTGGAATCCGGAATTAAATATGAAGACCTTGAATACGCATACATGTCAGGAGCCTCAGGAGCTTACGTAGATGCTGAGGATGCCCGCAGACTCGGTGCCGCTCCGGGTTATGCTAAAAAAATAGTACAGTTTGGAAATACTTCCCTTGCCCTTGCACGGGAACTTGTGCTGAAAAGGTCCAGGCTTGATGATGTTATTGAAATTGCAAAAAAGATCACAGCCGACCACCTGATGATGGCAACAAGCGATACTTTCAACAATTTCTACCTCTGCGAGCTCTCTTACTGGACCATGGGAATGCCCCTTGAAATGTACGATCAGATGCTTGAACTTTATGGTTTGCCCAAACTCCCTAAAACCATAGAACACGCCAGTATAGAAAAACGGGTCAGTAAGGATATAGAGCAGGTAGGAGTCGGTGGGCTTGCCATCCTTAAAGAAATAGGCATAATTCTTGAAGTCCCTGTGGAGAAGTGTATTTACTGCCGGAAATGTGTAAAAGAATGCCCTGAAGACGCCCTAGAAATCGTCGAAACAGACGGCAAAAGGATCGCAAAATACGACAGCCAGAAATGCCTTGGCACAAGCTGCCGCCGGTGTGTCAGCGTCTGCCCCGAAGAAGCCATTGACATCACGAAACTCAAAGTCAAAGCAAAATAAAATTCGTGGGATTTATTTTTCCCACTCTTTTCTTTTACTCGCTATTAATTCCGCTCACCTTAGATAAGCATAATTTTTCGTCATCAATTAGTCCTCTTAAGCTCAGCTTATTTTTTAACCATCAATTAGTCTCTTGAACGGAGCTTACTGTTTTACCATAAATTAGTCCTCTTGAGCAAGCGAAGCGAGCGAAAAGGACCGCGGGCTCCCGAA
>DUGS01000148.1 GCA_013331265.1 Methanosarcina sp. | reverse complement strand
TCCGATGAAATGAAATTATGGGAGGATGAGATCTGAAAAACAGGATCTACCTCCCATTTAATTTTTAATTATATTCATTCCACGATTTTAAAATTTAGAATATATATAAAAACTTAAAAAGTAAAGCATTCCTGATTGAACTTCAGATTAAGTTGCAATTATCCAAATTAATCTCCTTTCCTCTGTTTGCTATTTTTCAAAAAAGATTAAATTGAGCAGAGCAGCAGAATAATTTTTGCTCTGTCCTTGAACCTGAAAACTCCTCACCTGCCTGCAATTGCAGGTGAGGAATTCCCATCGTTGCATGTTTGTTTATAGATTTAGGAGGCGTGTCTGTTTTTGAGTCTTTCGGATATACATATGTATGTCAAACTGGTATTTAACATTTTTTCTAGTTTATATAATATTTAATGTTATTATATTTAAATTTTGTATTACAATTTTGGATGAAATACAAATGTATATTTGCCTTAAATCAAGAGCTTATCCCAAAACCAACTTTTATTTCCAAACTCTAGAGTATCAAAACTAATTTCCTGATCAGCAGCTCTAATAATTATTTCAAAATTGAGTTCAAAGAAGTGATTTTTGAGTTTTGGGATCAGCTCCAAATGTCCAGGTTTGAACAGTTTGATAATTAGCATAAAGTAAGAATATGGAATAATATACCCGGAGTAATATATACTAAAAAAGTAAAATAAAAAATACTGAACGTTATCGAAAAAATAAACGGAATAAACTGCATGTGCAGAAGATCCGAGGTAATAAGTTTGAGAGATGACCCAAGTGCAGAACCTCTTGAAGCCTGGATTATCCGGCTGAGGCGAGAATTCCACCGATACCCAGAACTCAGTTTCAAAGAATATGACACCCAGAATCGAATCCTGAAAGTCCTTGGAGAACTTGGAATAGAGGCCAGGATGATTGCAGATACAGGCGTACTTGCAAGCATCCGTGGAACTATGCCTGGCCCCTGCATCGCCCTGAGGACGGATACTGACGGACTTCAGGTACAGGAAGAGCCTGCTGAAAGAAACAGGGAATATATTTCCAGAAATAATGGAGTAATGCATGCCTGCGGGCATGACGGGCACATGGCAATGGTCTTTGGGGCTGCAAGGCTCTTTTTAGAAAACAGAGATTTCCCTGGAGAAGTCCGCCTGATCTTCCAGCCTGCAGAAGAGATCCCCCCGGGCGGCTCGGTGAGAGTCATTGCCGAAGGAGGGCTAAAAGGTGTGGATGCAGTGATGGGCATGCACATTTTTACCAATCATGAATCCGGAAGCGTGGGTTTTCGCCCTGGGCCCTTTATGGCAAGCACAAACCGTTTCGAAATCACCTTTAAAGGAAAAGGAGGTCATATCTCAAAACCCAAAAACTGCATTGACCCGGTCCGGATGGTAACGGACTTCATAAGCAGCATCTACCCGGCCCTTGAAAAACAACTTGAACCGGATAAATATGTCCTTGGAGTAGGAAGGATTCAGGGAGGAGCCCAGTTCAACAGGACCCCTGACAGTGTAGAGGTTCTCGGAAGTTACCGGACATTTGACAGCGAGACTACAGAAATTATCGACACAACGATAAAAGAGTGCCTTGAGAGGATAAAGGAAAGATACGTAAAACCCGGGGAGGAGTTTGCAGGGCTTCCGGATTACGAACTTGACATCCTGCATGGGTATCCGGTCCTGGTAAATGATCCGGTTTTCACAGATGCGGTTAACTTAAAACTGCAAGAAAGCTTCCCTGAGCTCACAATCTATCCGGAACTGGAAAAAACCTTTGCTGCCGAAGACTTTGCAAGCTATCTGCAAGCAGTGCCCGGCATCTTTATCTCCCTCGGCACCCTGAACCCGGAAAAAAGGATCGTGGAGATAAACCACTCATGTACGTTCGATATCGATGAAGATATCCTGCTCAAAGGCACTGAAATTTTCTACACCGTATCCCTGGATTTCCTCAAGAACCCTGAAAAATATCTCAACCTTCAAAAATACAATGGCCCTTGGTAGTATCTCAAAAAAGCCTGAATTAAATACAGCACTGTTTGTTTCAATATAAGGAGAAAAACATGATAATCCAGAAGTATGACGATTCCAGAAAGGAAGAAGTCCGCGACGTCGTCCTGGAAGTCCTGATGGAGCACGGCTTTGAGTATGACAGGCTTAAGGATTCAGACCTGAAGGACATCAATGGCTACTATTTTTCGAAAGGAGGCACCTTTTTTGTAGGAGTTGATGACGGCAGGGTTGTGGGCACTGCAGGTGTTCGCAAACTTGATGGGGACCTGTGTGAAATCAGGCGCATCTACCTAAAAAAAGGCTACAGAGGTAAAGGTAATGGAGAAAAGCTTTTTCTGGCTGCTCTGGATTTTGCCGAAAAAAATTGTACGGGTGCCGTGCTTAAAACCGATTCAACCCTTAAAAAAGCAATAAACATGTACCTCAAGCACGGATTTTCTTTCGTAAAAGAAAAAGAAGGATACCTTTACTACGAGAAGTTGTTGTGAACTACCCCTCCCTGCTTTCTTTGAAAGCGAGGGATGAGTTTCCTACGAGTACTTTCATCATAGGCTTTGGTTCTGAGAACCTCAGTTCCTCAAAAAGCCTGTATTGTCGTAGATTTCCAGTAGCAAGCTACTGAAAGCCCGTCCACAGGGCATTTTGCATCTTCGAAGAACCTCATAGTCCAAGTTCAGAAAGTGTGTACCTGACGGCTGTTATCCGGCTATCCCCTACTTTGATATTACCACAAGGGCGAGGGAGAGCTAATGGATAATCAATATATAATAAACTTATAAGTCTAAGTAACTTTACAGAAACAACAACGGTTAAGTGTTCAGATGTTAAAAAGTGAAATTGACTACTGTGCGAGGCTGCGCTTTCATCCCCCACCTGTCGCTTCGCTCCGAGGAAGGGGACTTCCCGCTGTGCCTCCGCGCTCCCAAAGTTAAAAAACTGTTTTATGTTTCCTGCTAAGATCTCTGTTTTACTTTTCCGACAGGCTGTTCTATTTTTCCGGTAAGATACAGGGATCTCCTTCTTTTTTTGCAAGAGCCTGAAGATATTCAAGCACGGCAAGCACGAAGGCTGAATGGGACCAGGCCAGCGGGAGGACAGAAAGAGGTCTGCCTTCATCATCTATCTGCTCGGGCATAAGGCCTGAAGGATGGGCATGAGATGCGCACCAGTCAATGAGCTCAAGAGCTCTTTTCAGGTTCCCCATAGCCGAATGCCACTGAGAGAGCCAGAGAGTACAGATAATCCAGCTGTTCATATAACCATGGTAACTGTCATGGAGATATCTGGCAATCCCGCCTGAGGGGCGCAAAAGTTCGTTTTCTATCGCTTCCATCGTCCGGACAACCCTGGGGTCATCGAAAGGGAGGATTCCGAAATACCAGACTGCAAAGACCGAAGAATCAAGAGTAGACTCTTTGAGGGACCGCCGGAAACGTTTGAGTTTATTATCGTAAAGCTTCTCAATAACCGCCTCTTTAACCCGGTCTGAAGCCTTTCTCCAGATATCTGAGTTGCCGTAATCTCCAAGAGAACGGGCTAGTTCGCAGGCACCCCTGAGCCCTGCATAAACCGTGCAGGCACTGTAGGTATGCACACCTTTTCGCTCTTCCCACAGGTCAAAACTTGAAATTGGGAGACCTGTTTCTCTATCAATTGCTTTAGTGAGATAGTTAGCTGCGGGAATTACGAGACCTCTGTAGTACCTGCCTGTTGTCCATACGCTCCTTGCAATCTCCCAGTTGTTATAAAGAGCATAGAGAGGGAGCCCTGTCTCATCAATCTGAATCATGGGCACAGGGTGCCATGTGCTCCCGAAATCTCCTGCAGGGGTATACTTATGGAGGAAATTGCCTCTTGGAGTAATGGTTTTCGAAAAAAACTCAAATGTTTCAGCACTCAGGTGATGATACCGCGCCCTATCAAGGGCGAGACAGACCCAGGCAGCATCCCTTGGCCAGCAGTATGTATAAAGGTCTGCCCCGAACTGCCTGATATCCGAATCACAGGATGCGATGACCGAACCCGTAATGTCCATATGGGCCACAGATGTAAGAAGGCTCCTGTAGAAACATTTCACAACCCTTTCAGGAAGCTGCTGCATCCAGGTATACTCAGGAAGGACGGATACCCTTTCGGTAAAGGAGTTCCAGAATTTGAAATTAAGATGGAAAAGGTCACTTTTTCCGGCTTCCTTTACCCTTTTATGTACTTTAAGCACGCCGCAATAATTCTTCCCAAGGACAATCCAGAAATGTACTCTTGTTGCTTCTCCTGGTTTTAATTCCGGGAGGGTCCAGCCAAGTGTCGAGTCTACCGAGCCATGAGCTACAGGGTTTCCGCTCAGGCTTGCATCATTTTCCATATCTTTCCAGGTACCTTCAAGCCCTTTCCATTCAGCAGTCCCTACAGCATACTGGTCAAAAGCAGGTTCACTTGCATGCAGGAAATAGCGGTCGCGCTTGTAATGTATAAGGGCATGTTTATCGATTACGGCGGTTTCTCCGATTTTGGTTTCAAGAATCCTGTAATTCTGGTTGGAAAAAAGACGGAGGCGTCTTGAGGAGTTAGAGGCATTCCTGACCTCAAATGTCCTGTAGAAAATGTTCGTAGACGGGTGGACCGCCTCCCAGACCGTGACTTTGAGCCCGAGATTCGGGTTTTCAAAGACCGTCTCCCCGATGTTTGATATTACATCACTACAGGCTACTGGTACTTTTTCGCTGACTGTTCCCTGTGCATCGTCTGCCCTTTTCCCTGCAGAATCTTCTTTTTTAGGGCTTTCTGAGATTTCAAGTATCCTGTTACAGAACTCCGTCTTAAACTCCGACTTGTATCGCTGCCGTATGTTCCAGGTTTCAAGCCAGCTGCAGTAAAGGGAATCAAGGTCACATACACCGACCCTTATCGAGTTACCATGATTTTCGAGCCCCACATACGGAAAGTAAACATCCCTTATAGTCCCTTTCTCATCTTCACAAATCAGGACTTTACCATTTCCAAAAATCAGCGGCCTGATTCTGACACCCCCTGCTCAATT
>DUGS01000107.1:21481-21616 GCA_013331265.1 Methanosarcina sp. | reverse complement strand
TCAACAAAAAAAAGCCTTTTTCCGTTCTTGCGGTGCTCCCGGGTTTTCCGATAAGCATCGCTGTCTTCCCAGAACTGCGTTACTTTTTTTTCGATTTGTTCTGCATTGTATTTGGCAGTGATTTCTTTTATCATA
>DUGS01000107.1:20755-21301 GCA_013331265.1 Methanosarcina sp. | reverse complement strand
CAGTGATTTCTTTTATCATATGGGAGTCTCCCTGATGAAAGATAAACTGAAGTAAGCTGTCTATTCAATTCTGTCCTGCAGCTTATAAACAGTCTATATAAATTACTTTTTATTAACAACTATTTTAACAAATATTTGTAAATTATTAATTTGTATTTTATTAATTTGTAAATTATTAATCAGTAAGTATGACTCTGGTGCTGACAACTTTAGTACTGATAGACTAAGACTGACATTGTCTATCAGCCTGATTTTTGGAGTAAATTACTGATCAGTGAAGAATAAATATCTGACTTATAACAAACATATGACAGGTAAGGTATCAAATCTATTAAAGTATATTTAATGTCCGTTACCGGTCATGTATAATATCTGACCTCAGTCAAATATTTGACGTACAAAAATCCTTACCCGGAAAAGCAAATTTAAGCTTTTCAGGCGGATAATATGAACAGCTGCACGCCAATCAGTTTATTCAGTATTACTGTACTTAATTTAAGCTTTGTTGTGACGCCCGAGTTTCGCCACCCGAGTCCCGTCTCGGGA
>DUGS01000107.1:19494-20501 GCA_013331265.1 Methanosarcina sp. | reverse complement strand
CCCGAATTGCGATTCGGGAGCCCGCGGTCCTTTTCGCTCGCTCCGCTTCGCTCAAGAGGACTAAAAGAGGTTTAAATTAAGATATCTCTGCCCAGTACAATGCCATTCACTGTACCAAACCTTTCTTGTCACGCTCGACGACGGGGAGCGGTCTTTTCCGTGAGAAAGAAGAAAATAGACAAGTAGAAATTACATCTACTTTTACTACTTTTTCAAATTTCTTTTTTCTACTTCTCCTTCTTTCCACTTCTTTTTTCTTCAGTTTCGTCCCTCTTTTTTGGGGACGGCTGTCAGACGAGCTGGTGGAAGAATGAAGTCAGCAGCTTGAATATAATATATGGAAAAACGGAGGGCTTTATCTCCTCCTTAAAAACTAATTGAAAAAAATAAAAATTGGTTTTGAGAGATTCAGAACCCCTATAATCAAACGTATGGAGTTCATACAAATTCTATTATGTTTTACATTTACCTCAGTGTTTTCCAGATTGCAGCAATTTTATCTATATCGATATGTGTGTAGCCTTCTTCCTTTGTACCCCACCTGAGGCTGAGGACACCGTCACTGCACTCGGTAACAACCCCTTTATAAAGGGTTCTCCCTCCAATGTCAATTTCAACTTCTGTATCCAGATAATACTCTTCAATTAACGACTGTTTCATTAATTTCAACCCCCAAACTTACTTTTTCGAAACTTCATCCGAAAAAACAATTTTCAGAATATAGTTAGTATCAGGGAGGTATATTATAGCTTAAAAAACAGGGATTCTGAACATAGTTCAGGATAAACGGATAAAATACGATATATAAAAAACGAGATGCAAGGTTTTATCCTGCATCTCTCGTTTAAAGCTGCCAGGAGCTTACCACAAGCACAAAATCTCAGGCAGGCTCCCAAAAGTTAGAAACCATGACTGACAATTGGTTCTGAACCACCTGAGCCTTCGGATTCAGTTCTGGTTGATTACGATATATCCTGCGACATATTTTGTTCCGATACATTTTGTTC
>DUGS01000107.1:17250-19279 GCA_013331265.1 Methanosarcina sp. | reverse complement strand
ATTTTGTTCCGATACATTTTGTTCTGATTCGCTCAACTCTTTCTCAGGCTCTGCTCCAAATCCCGCTTCAGGTTCCACAGGAAGGTTGTCGAAAAACGGAATATCTGCGTCGGCAAACCATGTTTCAAGGAAACTCAAGAGATGGTACTTCATGAAAACAGAAAGGGGTACGCTCAGCAGCAGCAGAGTGACAAAGATAAACAGCAGCTCTATCAGGACAAAAGGAATCAGAAGTACCCAGACAAAAGTCTCTGATACAAATGCCGAGAATAGGAAATAAAGGACCACATCAATAATGAGAAAAGCAATAACTAACGCCAGCATCAGCAGCCCGAACAGGACAAATGCAAGGATACCGATTGCAATTCCGAGAAGGAACCTTATAAACCAGTAAACCAGCACTTCCTTCCAGCTTTTCCTGAAATTCCTGTAGACCATGCGGAAAGCCGAAAGAATTCCTGTTTCCCTGTAAATGGAAAGAGGGATTGCAAGGCTTAAGAAAGAGCTTATGACTGATCCTATAAGGGCAAGAAGGATAATTACACCAAAAAACCAGAGAATTCCACCTATGAAAGCAGGCAGGGCAAAGTCAGTGGACTCTGTAAGGACTATCGGAATCAAAGGCAGCAAAGTCAATAAGAATAGTACAAGAAAAACAAGTCCCAGGGCTAAACGTATCAGCAGGAGGTTGAAACCTTTTCTCATGAATTTTTTAAAGTAAGCCCAGAGGTGTACCTCATTCTTTACCAGGGCTTCCGCAAAAACAAACTCCATTACACTGGAAATATAAGAAAAAACCAGTATGAAAAGAATGAAGAAGATTACTATTGCAGCTATAATTGCCAGGGGTGATATAGATTCAATATAGCTAAGTCCAAGCCAGGATATGCCGGAAGGAAAGTCAGGTATCTCACCATGTTCAATATTCTCATAATTGTTTACAAAATCTTCGGAACCTGTTTGATAGTTAGCTCCTGGTCCTCCGTAATTGGATCCGATGCCAACGAAAAAGATGATAATTGCAAGTTTTACCCATTTCCAGAAATCAAAAGGCTCGAAAAGAGCTTTTCTTGTCCTTGAAAAAGCTCTATCTACCGCGTCTATTGCATACCAACTCATAATACATAATTTTATTTAGTAAATAAGTAATTATCCCAAAAATAAAAACGGTCAATTCTAAAATTATCCTTTGATTGTCATTTTTGAGCTTTCTGAGTGTCATAAGTTATGGGGGATCATTCATTTAGCAGATTTTTTCGATATATTTAGTTTTTCGACACCTTTAGTTCTCAAGACCTTGATAGAGCTTCAAAGCCGGAGACTACTTCAAACAGTTCTTCGTCGATTCCGCTCTGGCGCAAACGGTAGAAATCTCTGTTAAGATCCTCCAGCATTTCCTCTATATTCTGGTCAGCGCGCTGCATTGCTGCCAGGCGGCTTGCATTTTCACTTGCAAGAGATTCGGCGCACGCCCGGAAAAGCGAAACGAAAAGATATTCGCGGATGAGTGCCTTCAACGTCTCTGTGCTATCACCCATTACCTCAGGCAGGTTCCTGGTTGGCCAGGGAAGTTTAGCCAGATCACTCTGCCATGTTTCATCCAGTGGCAGCAGGCGCTGACTGACTGGCTCATAAGTAGCTCTGGTTTTATGGCGGTTGTAAAACAGGTAAAGTTCAGCATTCTCGTCCTGGCTGCGGAGCTTTTCACTTTCTACAAGAATCTGCCCTATAAGCGGAGTAACGGCTTTAATAGAATTAGGCACTGTAAAGAGTCCGACCAGTGGCAGATCCGCATCTGCCAGGCGCGAATAAACACGCTCCCCAACAGCCCAAATATGAGGTTTGACTGGCAAAGCTGCCAGTTCCTTGACCGCATAATCAGCTACAATATCATTAAACTGGCCTACAAGCCCCTGGTCCGAACCAAACACGACAGCACCAATAGAACCGGTATTCTTCTGCCTTATCCGCTCTACACGAGCAGAAGGTGCAATTTCCCGGAAACATACTTCCAACCCCAGTTCCACCG
>DUGS01000107.1:16852-17052 GCA_013331265.1 Methanosarcina sp. | reverse complement strand
AGACAATGCACTCACTGATTTTTCATATTGTCCTATACTCGAAGCCGCAAGGGCTTTCATAGTGCGGACTACGGATTGAAGATCGTTTGCCCTATCAATCTTTTTGCGCAGGCTTTCCGTGGTTTCACTCATAACTTATCCTTATTTTCCCGCTCTGATTTGACTTCGTTTCTGGCTTCTGGCTTTGATTTACTTTCAGT
>DUGS01000107.1:16180-16640 GCA_013331265.1 Methanosarcina sp. | reverse complement strand
TGGCTTTGATTTACTTTCAGTTTTGACTTCCGGCTCAGACTCTGGTTTGGGCTCAGGCTGGAAGCTTTTTAGCGTTCTGCGTGCGATCTCGAGGATCGTTTCACGGTCCTTATCGCTCAATTCTGCATCGGCATCGAACCGCTCGCGTACTTCTGCCGGGATATCTTTTACCGCCTTACGCAGGGAATGCTCAGCTTCTGTCATCTGGTCAGGCGGCACATTGTCAAAGAGTTTTGCATCCAGCGCGAGCAGAATAAAGATTTGGTCAGGCACGGGTACAGGGGAGAATTCCGGCTGTTTAAGAATCTCGCGGATCCGCCTCCCATGCTCGATAACCTTGCGGGTGTTTTCATCTAACCTGGCGCCAAACCGGGTAAATGCTTCGAGTTCTTCAAACTGAGAATAGGCAAGCTTCAGGTCACCAGCCACCCCGCGGTAGGCAGCAAGCTGTGCTTTACCG
>DUGS01000107.1:15755-16016 GCA_013331265.1 Methanosarcina sp. | reverse complement strand
TAGGCAGCAAGCTGTGCTTTACCGCCTACGCGAGAAACGGATTTTCCGACATCAACTGCAGGGAGCACACCCAGTTCAAAAAGCGAAGGTGAAAGATAGATCTGCCCGTCTGTGATAGAAATCAGGTTGGTCGGAATATAGGCGGATATGTTCTGGGCTTCGGTTTCGATAATAGGAAGGGCAGTAAGCGAACCGCCTCCAAGTTCGTCAAGCAGGTGGGTTGCACGCTCAAGTAACCGTGAGTGGATATAAAAGATATCA
>DUGS01000107.1:12338-15568 GCA_013331265.1 Methanosarcina sp. | reverse complement strand
TGAGTGGATATAAAAGATATCACCGGGATATGCTTCTCGCCCCGGAGGGCGGCGTAGCAGGAGGGAGAGTTCACGATAGGCACGCGCATGATTTGTTAAATCGTCGTAAACAATCAGCACATCTCTGTCCGATTCCATAAAATACTCTGCAATGCTGGTTGCTGCGTAAGGAGCAATATAGGTCAGACCGGAAGGGTCATTGCCTTCGGTCACGACGACAACGGTGTAATCCATAGAACCCTTTTCTCGCAAGGTCGCTACTGCCCTGGCAACTGCTGATGCACGCTGACCTATAGCACAATAAACGCAAAGGACATTGTAATCGCGCTGGTTAAGAATGGTATCGATAGCAATTGCGGTCTTGCCAGTCTGGCGGTCGCCCATAATCAACTCTCTCTGACCGCGTCCGACCGGTATTAACGCATCAATAACTTTGATGCCGGTCTGGAGAGGCACTGTGACCGGGGCACGGCCCATAATTGGTGCGCTGGGACGCTCGATAGGCAGGCGCTTGCTTGAGATCACAGGCCCTTTACCATCCAGCGGTCGGCCAAGAGGGTCTATGACACGACCGAGCAGTCCTTCGCCTACGGCCACATCCATAACCCTTCCAGTGCGTTCAACTTCATCTCCCGCATGCAGATGTGAGTATTCGCCCAGCAGAACGACACCGACTTCGTTTTCATCCACGTTAAATGCAATCCCAAATACCTCGCCTGGAAACTTTACCAGCTCTTCGTAACCCACACTGGGAAGACCGGAAACCCTGGCAATGTCAGTAGAGACTGTCATGATAGTGCCAATCTCCCTTGGAGTGAGCGTCTGAGTGAACGATTCACGCACCTGGCTTATTTTGTTAAAAGTGCTGTTAAATACATCCTTCAGGCTTTCAGGTTCCATATTCATTCACTCTTTGTCTGGTCTTCACTTTGGGGCTGCTCTTTCAGGAGCTCATCTATGCTTTTTTCCAGTGATGCGAGATAATCTGCGATGCTCCACGCCACTTTTTGTCCGTTTGCAGTTAACTCAATACCACTGACAAGGTCTGGCACGGTCTCAAACCTTGCTTGAACCTCGATACCAAGAGTTTCTTTAATCGTCTTTTTTACCAGGTCGCGCTGTGCCTGTGGGAGATCGAATGCCGTACGAATTAACACCGGGTTTGAAGACGTGTCAAGCGCAGAGACCAGCTTCTCTTTCTCATCCCCGTCCAGTTCGCGCAGCCTTTGAGCAAACACATTAACCGTGAGCTCTTCCAGACTCGCTCCAGCCAGATCTTTCAGCACTTTTCGTGAAATGGCAAAGACTTCCTGCTGAGCCCGGAGGTTGATTGCCTGATTTAAATCCTGTTTGTCATTCCTTAATGCTTCCTGCTGTTTTGACCTCAAATCTGAGGCTTCCTTCCTTGCTTCTTCGAGAAGCCGCTGACGTTCGGTTTTTGCTTCATCCTTTGCCATGCTCAGGAGTGCGGCACGTTGCTGGTCGAACTCCTCATTTTTACGCCTGAACTCTTCTTTCTCTTTTTTCGCTTCTGCTTCTTTAGCATCGGCATCTGCAAGTTCGGCTGCGACTTTCTTCTCACGGGCATCTATAGCATTGAGAATAGGTTTGTAAAGGAAGTGCTTAAGCAGCCATACCAGTATGAGAAAGTTAAGCACCTGCGCAATGATGGTGAACCAATCGATCAGCATAGGCTATTTTCCTCTAGCTCAGGTAATTGCTTTATTCCAGAACGGATTGGCAAAGATAAGAATCATCGAGACTACGAAGCAATAAATTGACAGAGACTCGATCATAGCCAGGCCTACGAAAAGGGTCCGGGTAATGGTTGCGGAAGCGTCGGGTTGCTGTGCCAGTGAACTCAGAGCCGTAGCAACAGCCCGCCCTTCACCAATTGCAGGCCCAATAACCCCAATGCCTATCGTAATGCCAGAGGTGACAATTGATGCCACTGCAATTACAGTTGTATAATTATCCAGAGCCATTGTGTTTCCTTCTGTTGTTGGAGTTGTATTCTGCTGTTAGAGTTATTTTTTCAAATTTTATTCTCCGGTTTCACGTCTGGACTTGCTGGTTCGCGTGGCTGCAGTAATGTAAACCGTAGCCAGAATACTGAAGATGTAGGCTTGCACCATACCGACCAGCAGGCCAAGAGTGATCATGAGATCCGGAAAAAAGAATGGAGTTATTGTCAGCAGTATGGCGACAATCATAGACCCGCTCATTATATTACCAAACAGGCGAATTGCCAGGGCCATTGTGCGGGAAATTTCGCTGATTATGTTAAACGGCAGCATGATGATTGTTGGTTCTGTGTACGACCTGAGGTAGTTGCCAAGCCCTTGCTCCCCTATACCGAAAATTGGCACGGCCACAAATACGCATAATGCAAGCGCAGCCGTAGTTGAAAGAGAGCCTGTAGGCGGCTCGTAACCCGGGATGATGATGCACAGGTTAGCTACGGCAATGAACAGAAAGAGTGTGCCCAGAAAGCCCAGATATTTACGTGGCTGTTCAAGGCCAACATCTTCAATTTGTTTTAAAATATTCGTGACAATAATTTCCAGAATATTCTGCCAGCGGGAACGTTTGAGATCAAGTGTAAGTTTGCTTGTAACTATTTTTGAACCTACCGCCATTACAAGCATTAGCCCCCAGGTGTACACAATAGTAGCGTTGAGCTTTATAATGCCGTACTGCCAGAAAATCAGCTCGTCAGGGCTGAGTCGCATGACCTGCCTCCTTTGCCAACTGGTTAGATTCTCCCTCCGTGAGTCTGAGAACGATGCGGCGCATAATGAAAAAACCAAGTAAGCACATGAATAGCCTCTCCAGATGGCCTCCAGAAACAAAGTAAAATCCGGCAATAGCAGTGCCAGTCCGCAGCAGCAGGCTGCCGAAGAACCAGAATGCAGGTCGTCTGGATGAAAGTCCCTTTTGGACTGTCCACCAGAGTCCGCCGAAGAAAAAGGCTCCGAGTAAAAAGCCAGCTACCAGCGCCAGGATCAGATTCAAAACTTCATTCATTGTTATCCTCCTGCTCCTCCTGCATTTCCTTATGCTCTCTGGCTACCCAGTGCCATGCATTCAAACAACCGACAAACAGGCCGAGAATCAGCATAGTGAGAGTCCAGGAAAAGCCCACCGGATAGTACCTGTCCAGCCAGAGGCCAAGTGCCGCACCTATAAGCGTTGGAACTGCCACCGACCAGCCTATAAGCCCCATCATG
>DUGS01000107.1:6240-12158 GCA_013331265.1 Methanosarcina sp. | reverse complement strand
CCAGCCTATAAGCCCCATCATGCCTAGACCAAGCCAGACAGTTTGATTTACATTACGTTGCGCTCTGAGTTTGCGTTCAGCTTTTATCCCTACCTTACGGGCCAGGGGCAGCTCTTCCTTTGGGGATTCTTCTGTTGATCTGTCAGTCATTCCGAAACTCCGCCAGGCGACGCACAAGCCCGATTTCCAATTTTGCCATCACTGAACGCGTTTTTTGTTCACTCTCGTCCAGGGCCAAAAACTCTCTTTCCACTGCTTCCCGTAACTGGCTAAGGTCAGTCCCGACAATAGCGCTGCGAACTGATACCAGCACGTCCTGACCAGTCTTGATCAATACGCCTTCATCGACAGCCACATAAACCTCGCCTTCTGATTCGGTTTCATAAATTAGAATCCCAGGTTCCAGAGCCGCGACACAATCAAGTCTGTGCGGCAGGAGTCCAAAAGAACCATCGCGGGTCTCTGCGACTATGCGTGATACGTCTTTCTTTTCGGCAAAGATCTGAAAAGGCAGAAGAATCTTGAGGTTCATGAGTAGGGAATTCATGCTTGATCCCTGCTTGATTTTCTAACTATTGCTTCGTCAATTGTCCCGATCATGTAAAGATCGCTTTCCGGATAGTCTTTGAATTCATCATACAGGATACGCTCGCAGCCATCTAGCGCATCTGAGAGAGTGACGAATTTGCCTTTAAATCCAGTGAACTGCTCGGTGGTAAAAAATGGCTGAGTTAGGAAGCGCTCCAGCCGTCGAGCGCGGGCGACCACGTTTCTATCCTCCTGTGACAGCTGTTCCAGGCCAAGCATGGAGATGATGTCTTTGAGTTCTGCATATTGCGCGAGCGTCTGCCGGATTTCCTGGGCCAGTCGATAATGCCTTTCACTGATGATGCCTGGTGTGGACATTTTTGAATTTGACTGCAAGGGGTCAATAGCCGGATAAAGCCCCTCACTTGCTCTTTTGCGCGAGAGGACAATAGATGCCGAAAGGTGGGAAAATGTGTGTACAGCTGCAGGGTCCGTAAAATCATCAGCTGGCACATATACTGCCTGAATTGACATGATGGCTCCCGTATCGGTACTGGATATACGCTCTTCAAGCTCCGATAACTCTGTACCCATTGTAGGCTGATAGCCAAGGCGCGATGGCATCTGCCCCATCAAGCCGGACACTTCAGAACCTGCCTGGATGAACCGAAAAATGTTATCGATAAGCAGCAGCACATCGCGGTGCTCATCGTCCCGGAAATACTCTGCCATTGTAAGCGCCACATGACCCACTCGAAAACGTGCACCTGGAGGCTCATTCATCTGGCCGAACACCATGACCGTATTCGGGAGCACACCCGCTTCTTTCATGTCGCGGTAAAGCTCTTCTCCTTCACGACTGCGTTCCCCAATTCCGCAAAATATGCTCACTCCCTGGTGCTGCTTAACCATGTTATGAATCATTTCGGTCAGCAAGACCGTCTTGCCCACACCTGCCCCTCCGAAAAGCCCTGCTTTTCCTCCCCTCTCAAGTGGCGCAAGCACGTCGATAATCTTAATGCCGGTTTCGAAGATCTCGGACCTTGTGGACCTCCGTGACAATGGAGGCGGAGCTCGATGAATTGTACGCCATTCGACATCTGACGGTTGAGGCTTGCGGTCAATGGCATTTCCAAACACGTCGAACATTCTCGAAAGGATACCCCTGCCAACAGGAGCCTTTAACGTATCCCCGGAATTTTTCACAATCATACCACGGGCGAGCCCTTCAGTAGGGGTCAGTGCAATCCCGCGAATATGACGTGCATCCAGCTGGGTTAAAGTCTCAATGGCAATATTTCCGTCCTTTCCTGTGCGCAGCAATGAATATATGGTAGGCAAATCTTTCTCAAACTCTACATCAACAATACTGCCGCGTACCGAGACTATTGTACCAGGATTTGAGGATTTATTTTTGTTATCCATATGACCTTTAGAAGCTCCTCTCATGCTTTGCATCCTTTCACTATGGAAATGTCCATTTTATTATGGAATGTGACCCGCCAAACTGAGCGAATATGGCGAAAATTCACACTCAGCTTATGCCGCAAAAAGCTGTAACAAGCAGGAAATGCTGAAGAGAAAACAGAAGTGTATTGCTTTCGAAGTAACGCCACTGGCAAAGCAATTACTTTGCTTAAAAGGAATTACTACGTTTATTACTACCTCAAAGCAGTCACTATATTTGTTACTTTATTTGTTACTTAGATGTTTAATATATGTAATATGTGTAACATTTGTTCTGAAGAATTAATTACTGCTTTGTTTCCCCTTCCCCTAAAAGAAATAATCATTAAATTATATTAATTTGACTTAATTATATTAATTTGACTTTACTATTTTACATAATTTAATTACACTTATTTTGTTTCATTACGTTTTGTTTTATAACTACAAAGTTGAGAATAAAAGTTGAGAATAAAAGTTGAGAATAGAACCTTATATATCTCAGGTAGACATCAAGCTGCCAGGATCTCAGATCCTTTTTACCATTGAGACATGCTCTATACCAGCTTCAAGAAAAGTATCTCCATAGGCGATAAATCCAAACTTCTCGTAAAAACCTGCTGCATGGGTCTGTGCGTGGACGTGGATATCTCCCGCCTTTAATTCGGCAGCTTTTTCCAGAAGTTTCTCCACAACGAGCTTTCCTGCCTGCTTTCCTCTGTATTTTTTCAGGACTGAAATCCTTCCAATAAGCCAGCCGTTTCCAGATTTAAAAAGCCTGCCTGTAGCTACCGGCCTGCCAGCGGCATACACAACTATGTGGTGAGATATCAGGTCTTCTTCGTCAAACTCCTCTTCTTCTGGCACGTTTTGCTCTTTTATGAAAACCTCTCTTCGGACGTTGAAGGCATCTTCCATGTCTTCAGGGTTCTTTATATCAATCCATTTTACTCTCAGTGGAAATTCAGACTTTTTCATCCTGTAAGACCTCTTTTTGTAGTTCGGCGGTTTTTTGAAAAACCCGGCAGATACGTCTGACATGTAATGACGGGACATCTTGAAATAAATGGCAGAGAGATTTTCTAAAACGAGTTTCAATCAGGGCGCGTAATAATTTATGTTGAAATTAAAAAACTTAACCAAAAGTAGATTAGCGGGCCCGCCGCGATTCGAACACGAGTCAATGGGTATCTTCGTAAAGAATATTACTTCGAAGCCCATTAGGATATCCTGGCTACCCCACGAGCCCGCGGTGCCGCTGTATTGATAGTAACTATCCATAATTAAAGTTTTCTCTCAAAATTAAGAAAAAAGGACAGGAAAGAAAAGGAGAAATTTTAAAAACTGCCATACAATGAAAATATTTATGAAGTCGAACAGGCTAAATAATAAGATACAGCTAAAAGAAAATATAAGACATTTATATTTCTGAGACAGGACATAGTATATAGAAGAGTAAGGGGTTATCAGAATGGAGAGAGTTTCAACAGGCATAGAAGAACTGGATAGAAAATTAAGCGGGGGTTATCCAGTGAATAAAGCAACCCTGATAACAGGTGTAGCAGGGAGTGGAAAGACCATCTATGGAATCCATTTCCTTCACAGGAACTGTGTTGAAGGACGAAAATGCCTGATGATCGCAACTGAAGAAACTCCTGAAGATATTCTCTACCAGGCAGAATTACTTGGGCATGACATTAAACCTTACTATGAGAGCGGGCAGCTCACCATAGAAAACATATTTGAGAGCCGCTCAGAAATCATAGGGCAGACAAGGTATGGCTTTAAACCTGAAAGCCTTGACATCGAGATTCCGAACCTTATAGAATTCATACGTGAAGGAACAGAATGCCTTGTCATAGATAACCTGGGAACCCTTGCTCTGAGAGTTTCCAGAAAAAAGCTAAGGGACCAGTTTGACGGACTGAACTACCTTGTGAGAAAAAAAGGCTGCACCACCCTTGTAATCATGGATGAATCAGCACACAATCTAACAAATCAGCTTGCTGAGTACTCGGTCTATGGTTCTATTCGCCTGCTGGTAAAAGAGAATGCTTACCTGGGAAAAATGGAGCGCTACCTGTGCATCCCCAAGATGCGCAGCACTCCAATTTCTCCCGATATGTCTATCTTTGAAATCACATCCGAAGGGATCAAGATTCGTGATGCTAAGGGGGGAAACCTTGTTGAATGAGAAAAACAAACCAAAAGTCCTGATTGTGGATGACATGAAGGAAAATGTAGAACTGATGGAAGCTTACCTTGTAGTTGAAACTTATGAAGTTATCTGCGCCTACAGCGGAAAGGAAGCACTCCAGAGGGTTAAAGAAGAAAAACCCGATATTATCCTTCTGGATGTCATGATGCCTGAAGTCAACGGCTACGAAGTCTGTAAACTTCTCAAGGAAAATCCCAAAACCCAGTTTATTCCTATCATTATGCTTACAGCTCTCTCAGAGATTGAAGACCGGATAAGAGGGATTGAGGTTGGAGCCGATGATTTTCTTACAAAACCCATTAACAGGATTGAGCTAAAGACCAGGGTGAAATCCCTGCTCAGAGTCAAGTACCTCCATGACAGGCTGGTTGCTGACCGGGACAGCCTTGAAGTAAAAAACAGGGTACAGAGTATCCTTACAGCCGTAATTCCCACCCTCCTTCAGTCTGTCTCGAATGAAGAAAAGAAAGTTATAATAAACCAGATGACAGGAATGGTAGAAAAGACACTTCTTGATATGTACCACTTCGAAGACAGGGAAATGGATCTGGCTTATGCAGGAAATGTCTGTGCCGAAATAATGAACCAGCTTGGCGGAAGTTTTTCCTCGACCATGGACGAAAATGGAAAGCTCTGGATAGTCAAAGGAACAAAATGCCCCTGGAAAGGGGAAGAAGCCCGCAAAAATCCGATCCTCTGCACACTTACCAGGAAAATATTTTCAAACATAACTTTGAAAGTAGATTCTGGCTGCAGGCTTGAAGCTCTAAAAACTATCGGAAACAGAAATGACTGCTGTGAATTTCTCATCAGAGCAGCATAATCAGAGCAGCATAGTATTCATCATTTATTTCCTTTGTCCGGAATTTTTATTTCAGTGGCACTTCCGATTTAAAGGAAGAAATTGAATTATATCAGGCCAATTCACGGTGATTTCATGCCTGAGATAACTCGAATTCCATGAGGAGTGATGTCAAACAGGGAGTATTTTACCGGAACTGGTGTGTTTCTCATTTTTTCAATATAGAGATACTGTTTTGTTTTTCCAGAACTGAAATTCTCCTGTGTTATAAGTCTCAAAAGCCCGAAAACCATATAACCCGTAAGCTTCTGGGTCAGGTTGTAAGAGTCCTCGTCCATGATGAAAAGGCTTGTACATCCGTTTTTCAGGAGAATAATGCTTATTGAACTGAACTCATCCGCAAACTCCCTCATATCATGGTTTATAGCCATTACTCCTATGTTGTCAATTACCACAACATCAACTTCCGAAGACATGGAACTTAAGTACTCGATTATGTCCGTGTCCACGGCACAGAGCCCTTTTCCGAATTTAGAGACGCTTTTGATCTTGTTTATTTTGTCTTCGAATATATTCCTGATACTGAGCTGCCCTTTCTCAAGGAAAGGTTCAAGGTCAAGTTTGAGGCTGCGTGCCTGAGCGAGTACATCCTCGGTAAGTTCTCTGGTAAGAACAAGTATGCATTTTCTGCCGTCCTGGCAGCTCCTGTGAAGGAAGTGAAGCCCGAGAATAGTTTTTCCTGAACCCGGAGGCCCGGTAACAAGAATACTCTTTCCTTCAGGATACCCTCCTTCAATCAGTAAATCCAATCCTTCCACTCCGGTAGGCAAATTTTCCATACTATCACATCTTTGGTCACGGCAAATATATTTTAAATGCTAATAGCTTGAATTAATCGAATATTCTTAAATCAATTATTCTTAA
>DUGS01000107.1:3549-6028 GCA_013331265.1 Methanosarcina sp. | reverse complement strand
ATCAATTATTCTTAAATCAATTATAGTAAGTTCACCCCTTACTTTCTATAAAAAGTAAGTTTTCCTTCTATTAGATTATGTTTCAACCAATATATGTATTCCTAAAAAAAGAAATAAAGTTTTCTGGGAACAGGAACTTCTAAATTACAGAAAGAAATCAGAACTCAAGGAGAAATCAGCGCCTAAGGAACAGATTGAAAGTATGTGGCCAAAAGTACAGTAGAACAGTAAGCAAAAACACAGAACTAAAAAATATAAAAATTAAGAACCATAACTAAAAACGAAGCATTTTAAAAATCAATTATTAGTTGGAACATTTATCGGACATTTATCGGTAAATTAATCGAGATATTTCTCCTTAAACTCCGAAATCTGCTTGCTGCTTCCCCCAACTGCAATTGTGTCTCCTGCCCGGAGGACAGTCTGCTTATTTATGTTAATAGTAACAAGTCCTCCACGCTCAATACCTATTACTGTGCACCCGATATCTTTTTCGAGGTCCAGGTCTTCTATTGATTTATTATCAAGAAATGAGCCTTTCTCAATATGGTGCTTTTCTATTTCTATCCCTTCATAAAGCATTATATCTTCATCAATCCTGCAGGCTTTCCCAATGCAGTTTGCACTCATTTTTGCAAGCATCTGCCCTGCAACGATAGAAAGAGACCCGACATAGTCCGCTCCTGCCTTATAAATCTTATCAATGGATTTTACAGAGTTTGCCCTTGCCACAATAGTAGCTCCTGGGTTCAACCCTCTGGAAATAAGGGTTGCAAAAATAACATTTGTATCGTCATTCAGGGCTACAAACACAAAAGATGCACTCTTTACTCCGGCTGTAACAAGGATTTCCTCATCCGCCCCGTTACCAACAAGATGTTCAAACTCCACATTTTCGAAAACTTTTTCATCGGAATCCACAACTACAAAACGGAACGGACCTTCAGAGAGTTCATTGACAATACTTTTTCCAACGTCTCCATACCCCAGTACGACAAGATGCCCTTTTGTATCCATTTTGAATCCTCAGGTATTTAGGTGAACTTTGAAAATTAATGATACGGCGTATCCTTCAAGCTGCATGTCAGGTATTTGGCATGTCAGGTAACTGGATCAATGTGTAAGTTTCTTGAGTTTTGAGAGCTCCTCAGGTGTCCCCACAGCCAGCAGAACTGAATTTCCACGAATAACATCGTCTTCTTCAGGATTAAACGAGAGATTTCCACTTTTCCAGATTCCAACTATTCTTGCGCCTGTCAGCCGCTGGCTGGAAACCTCTTTTATGGTCTTGCCTATAAGCGGGCTCTTAAGGTATACGGGAAATTCCGTGACGTGCACCCCTTTGAAGATTTCAGTTGTCCCTGTTACCCTGCTTACAAGCCTATCCATAGCCTTTCTTCCTATAAACTGCCCGAACATCGACTTGGGAGAGACAACCATATCGGCACCTGCATATTTCAGGTATTTTGAGTTTGACCGGTCCTCAACAATAGCAATAATATTAAGATGCTGAAATTCTCTTGCAGTAAGTACGATGTTTGCGTTTTTTTCATCGGACTTGTTGGCAATAAGAATCCTGGCTTTTTCAATGCCTGCATTCACAAGTGTCTGTTTATCACTCGGAGCCCCGAAAATGCAGGGAATGTCCCTGTAAACAAGTTCTTTGATTGGTTCTTCCTCATCTTCGATTATTATAAATGTTATTTCCTGCTCTGCAAGTTCATCAATCAGGGTTTCTACCAGCTGGTTGTACCCGCAGATAATAATGTGGTCACTTGTGCCAGGAGGAACTTTCCTTGGCATCCTGAACTTGATTACCCTGTCCATCCAGGGAGTAATGACATAAGTTGCAAGAAAGCCTGAAATCAGAAGAATTCCCGTAACCTGCACCAATATGGAAAAGATCCTTCCCAGAAGTGAGGTGAAAACCACATCCCCGTATCCTACCGTTGCAATGGTAGTCGTAGCCCAGTAGATAGCAGTAATAACATTTGCGTTTTCGGGCTGGCCCTCAAGGATCATAATATATTTGAAAAGTAGAACATAGATAGTGAGCAGGAGCAAAGCTATAATCATATACGCCAGATTGGGTCTTTTGTGCATAATTTTTTGAAACCTTGACCTGCGTTTCTTCTTTCTATCCGAAGAAAACATATTAAGTGCCAGATTCGATATTATGCTGAATTAGGTCAAAATACCTTATATATAAATACATCTCATATAGGTAATCTTTATTAATACATATCATACAGGATTTCATTTGAAGGTCGTAAATAAGAAACTGAAGAATAAGTAGTCAGAAAAGGACCAGTGAGCAACAAAAATAAGCAGTCAAATAATCATACTCTATAAGAATTGGAAATATACAACTAGAAAAAAGAATAAGAAAAGCCGGAAAAAATATGTTTATTCCAGCTTTCCGGCAGATTTCCGAGTTATTGAATTTGTTTCAATATCTCAATACTTGTCCTTCTCAATA
>DUGS01000107.1:1360-3324 GCA_013331265.1 Methanosarcina sp. | reverse complement strand
AATACTTGTCCTTCTCAATACTGTCCTATCTTGAGTGGTTCTCAGTTCAGTCTGTTTACATCCACTGCCCTATGAAAGGTCCGAATATCATGAAGAGGAAAGAGAACAGGATCAGCATAGAGAAACTTGCTGTTATGGAATTAGAGACTCTTTCCGAAACTGATTCGCTCCTTGTAAACCTGTATATAAGGGAATAGGTATAGTCCCTGAATACATGTCCTCCATCAAGGGGCACCGCAGGCAGACAATTGAACAGGCCTACGTAAAAATTCAGCCACCCAATCCAGAGCAAGGTGTTTGCAATCCAGAAAATCCCAACTCCAAGGGGCTCTGCCCATCCTACAGGCTGATAGAACTGGGCGATCGTGCCTGAAAAGCCGCGGAATCCCTCGCCTGCGAACCCGTATATGGGAAGCCCGAAAAGGATAATCCAGCCTATTGGTTCGGAAAGCAGGGAAGGGATCTGTTTAAGTGCTTCAAGATAGAACTTTGCCTGGGGCATCCAGATTGAGATTCCAAGCATCGGGCACTCCAGAACTCCGGTCCCTCCATAAATCACTCCAAGGAAGCCGCCTTCACCTTCTGTTGGGTGGGGGGCAAGCTTGACATTAAAGATAGCAGTGCCGCTTTCAGTAAGGTCACCCGTATAATTTGCGGAGGGCATCATCTCTACTTCTACAGTCTGGTTTGGCTCTGTCCCTTCCATGAAGTTTACGAAACTTGCAATGCTCCGCATTCGTGTATCGTTTATCCTGAGCATTGTCATTCCTTTTTGAATCCCTGCAGCCTCTGCAGGACTTCCTTCCACGACGCCTCCTACAGGAACTCCACTGAAACATTCCTTTGCATAAGAAGGAACCTTTACCTCATGGACTGAAACGTTATTATCTTTTGAGGCATAAATGCGCAAAGAGTCTCCGGGTTCAACGGTCTCTAGATAATAAAGAAGATCCATGCCTGTAGTGATATTTGTATCATTAACCTGAGTAATCACCATGTCTTTCTCAAGCCCTGCAGCCTGAGCCGGAGAACTTTCGTTTATGCCCACTATCATGGCATCGCTGAGAGGAGCAATTGCACCGAGTACAGGCCCGAAAAAGAGCAACAGAGCTACAAAAGCAACGCAGAAATTAGCCATAACTCCGGCAGCAAGAATACGGGCTCTCTGGGTTCTTGTGGCGGTTACTTCAGGGGCAGTCTTTGTTTCTTCGGGTGTAAGGGAAGCTGTCTCCCTTTCTTGCATTTCTTTTAGCTTTTTTTCTTCTCTTTCCCTCTGCTCCCAGGCTTCGATTTCTTCAATTGTCGCTGTTAGAGGCAGTTCTTTTTTTACTTCTTCTTTTTTGCCGAAGAGCTGTTCATCGTCAGGTTCCGCAAAACCCCCTATAGGGACAAGGGCTAGCAGGACCCCCATGGATTTGACCCTGATGTCTTCAACCCTGCACAGGATTGCATGGGAAAACTCATGCACTACAAGCGTGACTATGAGGGCTATCACTCCCCAGGTAAAGGGAATAAATTCATTTATACCCGGGATCAGGAAGATGTTCCTGGGGGAATTGTACTTTCCCGGCTCTGGCACGCTGTCGTTCAGGAACGAGGTATAGAGAGCAAGATCCGAAATAGCAATGACCAGGAACATAGAGATCATGCCTGCAAACATCATCAGGATCCCAATGTTTGCAAAAACTCTCCAGTAACGTCTCGGACGGGCAAGAATGTCCAGCAGCTTAAGACCTTTTGTTGTCCTTATCATGAGGATTGGAAGAGGTCCGAAAGTGCTTATGTTATATTTTTCCAGAATGCCCCTTTTCTCGAGAATGGAGATAAGGAGCCAGTACATTAAAAAAATACTCAGTGCAATGCTTGTGCCGCTCAAGGAAATTCTCCGAAATGATTAAGCTGAACCATTATAGGTTCTTGATTGTGAATATTTATCAAGCAAATAATCAAGTAAATAATCAAGT
>DUGS01000107.1:0-1176 GCA_013331265.1 Methanosarcina sp. | reverse complement strand
CAAGTAAATAATCAAGTAAATAATTAAGTAAATAATGATCGACAGTTAGTGTATTAATCGATTGTTGATTGTATTGAATGGTAGATTGGATTGTATGATTGGATTGTATGATTGATTAGATAGATTATGGTTGGTCGCATACAGCAATTGAGAATTAATTGCTATTAGTTGATTAACCGGTTTACGAGATTAACCCTCGGTTTACGATTAATCGCCTGTAATCAATACCAGCAGGTTAAATGTCAACCAATTAACCGTTAATATTGGCTGTTAATCAGTATAACTGTATATAAAATACATCTTAAATAAGAGGTTAGCGCCGCAGGCAACCCTCCAGGGTAGTTTGCAAGCTTCAGGCTGCCTTTTTAATCAGCAGTTACCTGGAGCCGGCATACATTTAAATTATTAATGCTGTTTAACCCCGTAGTCTATCTTATTATAAATACGTTTTAGTTCCTCTATGTATAGTAAGAAACTCTGCATCGTAATAATACATCATAATTATATAAAAAGGCATATGGAATTACAGCTTTTGATGCGCTGGCAGGGTAATTTTGCAGGTCGTAAAGTCATTTCACATATTACCAAATGTCAAATTGTGAGGGGTCTTGAGGGTCATGTTTTATGCCCGGAGGCAGTAGATAATAATTACACGAATAAAATCCGATATATCCAGTGTATTTATGGTTATATCAACTTATTACGAGGTGCCTGTTTCAATGATAGGAGTCGTATATATTACAGCCGGAAGTAAGGAAAATGCATCGGAAATTGCAAGAGAGCTTGTCGCAAGAAGACTTGCAGCCTGCGTTAATATGTTTCCGGTATTTTCAATCTACAGGTGGAACGAACAGGTGGAAGAGCAGAACGAGATAGCCCTGATTGTTAAGACAGACTCTTCCCGACTTGACGAAATTATAGGAACCGTGAGGTCCCTTCACACTTACGACCTGCCTGCTATCGAATTCTGGGAAGTTAAAGGGGAGCAGGAGTACCTTGACTGGGTGCATGCAAACAGCTCGTAAGGAAAAACTGAGGCTCTTTAGACCTGTATAAACTTTAAGCCTGAAACGGAAATTTTAGAGCCAGATAGGGTGGAAAAAGTATCCTGAACTGCCAGCTGGTTTAAAAATTAGCAGGATTAGCTTATTCACAGGATTAGCTTTATATGCTAGT
>DUGS01000016.1:390-3824 GCA_013331265.1 Methanosarcina sp. | reverse complement strand
GCCTTAAACCTCCTGTAAGGGACTCCGGTGACGTTGCCCAATCAGCACCAATTACAATTGTCGGTCCTAAAGGCAAGATAGACCTTCCAGAGGGTGCCATTATCGCCAAACGACATATCCACATGACGCCAAAAGATGCACAAGAACTCGGACTGAAAGAAAAAGACATAGTCTCTGTAAGGGTAGCAGAAGGAGATCGCTCTTTAATCTTTGATCAGGTTTTGGTCCGGGTAAATGAGAACTTCGCACTTGACTTTCATGTTGATACTGATGAAGCCAATGCTGCAGGAATAAAGAATGGACAGCTAGTTGAAATTCTGCGGTAATTTTTTTGCTAATAGATGTGTATACTATATACAAGGAGTGTAGCTAGATGCCAATCTACGAATACCGTTGTCAGGGCTGCGGTGAGACTTTTGAAAAACTCTTTTTCCCCTCAGAAAAAGAGGATGCCATCTGTCCCAAATGTGGCAGCAAACAGGTTAAGCGGATAATTTCTAACTTTGGTTTCCGGATGGCCTCAGGCAGCACCATGAGCGCCGGTGCCGAGGCCAACTGTGGCGGTTGCTCTTCAAAGTGCTGCGGTCATAAGCACTAGATTCTCCAGGGCATAGCGCCCTGGCACGGGAGGATTTTTCAAAATGTTGAAACAAATTACTGTAAACACCTTGAAACGTACGGATTTTCTCAATATCACGCAAGAAGTACAAAAAGCGGCCCGGCTTGTTGGCCTCAAAGACGGGCTTTGCACGGTCTATGTGCAACATACTACAGCCGGGATCATCATCAATGAAAATGCAGACCCTGCAGTACGAGCAGACATGGAAGCTTTTTTTGAAAAGCTCGTACCATGGGGCGGAAATTGGCAGCATCTAGAGGGAAATGCCGCGGCCCACATCAAAGCAGTTCTCTGTGGTAATAGTCAGAATATCCCTGTAGTGGATGGTAAACTTCAGCTTGGAACCTGGCAGGGAATTTACCTCGCTGAATTCGATGGTCCTCGGACTCGCAAGATATTATTAGCATTTACATAAACAATGGCAAAGTTTGCAGGAAAAGTGTCGACTATTCGCGAATGTTCTATTGGGACCTTGTCCCGGAGCGGAGAGCTAGCGTGTCTTCCTAACCTTGAGTATAGGAGAGTGCAATAGGACTTGTACACCAAATTATGTCCCAAGTGCAAAACCAAGTCCTACTCGTCAGGTGCCAACGGCCCGTGGATCTGTCCTGGATGTAATACAGACATTACATCTGAACCTGCATTTTTCGGTGCAGTATCCGAGGACGATCTAACAGAGGCGAGAGCAGACGAGGAAAATCAGGACTGAGGCGGGCTAAAAACCCGCCTCAAATTATTTCTATTCCTAGTTTACATAAGATACATTATGCGAAGTAAAAATAATTTGGAATTACTTGCGACTATACCGAATTAAAGAAAGAAATGGTTATTATAATTAAGCGAGTACAAAACACCCAGCACTGAGTTTTTATGCCTTATGATTATTCTAAGTCCTTGCTGCCATTTTGTTATAGCTTCGCGCTCTATAATTTTTTCACGATACTTAAAAAAACGAATTAAATATATACCAAATCCAGTTCCCCTAGCTGTATAGCTTATTGCAGTTTAATTTGAAGATGATATTTTCTGCAAAGTGTTGTATAATTTAATATGTTCGAGCTGCTGGTGTTACTCGAAATCTTACCAGAAAGTGAGGCTAAATATTATGAAAAGGTTTGATAAAATCAAGGTAAGGCTCAGACAACTAACCTTTGCAACTGCACGTTTCCCTTTGACAGTGGCGTTCTTTGTTGTAGCTATGGCTATTAATACCGTTGTTATTACTAAGGGAAATGACCGGATAGAAATCATCTTTACACTTATGGTAGGTGCATTATTAAGTGCTGTTCTTCAGCTAGTCTATGAACGGTTTTTTCACCAAAAATCTGTCCGTTTAATTTTAATGGGAACAGCCGCTTTGTTAACAATGGGATATTACATTATTAATATAGGAGCTCCAAAATCGAGTCCGGAAATTGGGATTCGAACGATAGTTACGGTATTTGCCCTATTCCTTTCCTTTATCTTAGTTCCCACAATCAAAAGTAGAATCAGCTTCAATGAGAGCTTTAAGATAAGCTTCGATTCCCTCATTATTGCTTTGTTTTTCTCTGGGGTTATTTTTCTTGGGCTTAGCTTTATCTTCATTGCAATAGATAAATTGCTTGTGAGCATTGATTACCGATTATATTCGTATACAGCGAACATAATATATCTGCTATTTGGGCCACTATATTTTCTGTCGTTAATACCCATTTACCCGAGAAATTCGAATAAAGAAAAATCACCCTTTGTAATTGAGCGTGAAATAGAAATGATCAAACAAGCAGCTGCTTGCCCGAGATTGGTAGAAATTCTTATTTCCTACATAATCATTCCTTTGCTAGCTGTGTTTACATTAGTGCTATTGGCCTATATCATGATTAATATTGGTAGCAATTTTTGGAATGATAACCTTTTAGAATCAATGCTAATCTCCTATTCAATAGGAATTATACTGATCTGCATCTTAGCTAGCGAACTGGAAAACAAATTTGCCGGATTATTTAGAACCATTTTTCCGAAAATTTTGATGCCCATTGTGCTTCTTCAAATTGCATCCTCGGTCATTACCATGAGCCAAATTGGCTTAACACTCACCCGCTATTATGCGATCTTGTATGGCATTTTTGCAGTTATTGCCGGATTGATATTAAGTATTATGCCCTTGTGGAGAAACGGTATTATTGCGGCACTACTGATCGTTTTTTCCCTCATATCCGTTGTACCTCCTTTTGATGCTTTTTCGCTGAGCCGAAGCAATCAAAAAAATCTTCTTGAGAAAGTCCTAATACAGAATAATATGCTTAAAAACAACCAGATCAAACCCAATCCGGTAATCAGCGATCATGATAAACAGGTAATTATTAAAACTGTCTCTTATCTTGAGATGATGGATTATACCACTGATCTTAAATGGTTACCTGCTGACTTTAGTAGTTATAAGGACTTCGCTCCGACTTTCGGCTTTAATGAAGATAATCTCTCAGAACATACTAGCCAATCTCTGAGGCTTAGTTTGGAGGAGCAGACTGCCATAGATATTTCCGAGTATGATCGCTTTATTCCTACCAACATCTCTATCATTAACAAGCAAAAAGAAGCTAGTCAGGAGGAGTTGTGTAAGTTTATAAAATCAGGTGTAAACTACACTTTAATAAAACAGACAACCCCGAACCAATGTACGATAAAACTTCTAGGAAAAGATAATGAGGAGATTTTAGAGCTTAAAACTGGAGCAACCTTTGAAGGTTTTTTCCAGTTTGAGCCGGATAAAGATTACATTTCTGCTGAGGAGGCAACATTTTCAAAAGCAAACGAACAGACAAAGATTACA
>DUGS01000016.1:0-158 GCA_013331265.1 Methanosarcina sp. | reverse complement strand
TAGTATTCCAAAATTTGAACTTGGAAAAAACACCGACCCAGACCCTCTTTGAAGCAGATGTCTATATCTTGATACGTATTCTCAAACCCTAATCATAGCCACATGCAATGGCGTCTCTTGTTAGATAAACCAAGATATAAATAAAGAGGGCCTTCAAA
>DUGS01000113.1:9629-11162 GCA_013331265.1 Methanosarcina sp. | reverse complement strand
AACAGTGGAAAGCATCTCCTAACTCTCATAAATAACATCCTTGACCTTTCCAAAATTGAAGCAGGCAAAATGAAACTTGAACTGGAGATGTTCTCAGTATCCGAGGTATTTAATGATACCAGGGCTGTAACCTCGGCTCTTGCCCTGAAAAAGGATATTTCAATGGAATACAAAGTTGACCCTGAAATTTCAGTCTATGCTGACAGGGTACGTTTTAAGCAGGTCATTTATAATCTGGTAAGTAATGCCATAAAGTTTACACCGAAAAACGGATCGGTAACGGTTTCAGCAGTAAAAGCAGGAGGTTCTGTCAGGGTCACTGTCTCAGATACAGGAATAGGGATCTCAAAGGAAAACCAGAAACTCCTTTTCCAGCCCTTCAGGCAGGTAGATGCAAGTATCAACCGCCAGTATGAAGGCACAGGACTGGGACTGGCCCTGGTCAGAAAATTCGTAAATCTTCACGGAGGCAGAGTCTGGGTAGAAAGCGAAACTGGAAAAGGCTCAACTTTTGCATTCGAATTGCCTTTGAAATACGGTAAAACTCCGGAAATATGTGTAAATGATTCGGATATTCCAGAAAATATTGTCTCTCCGGCCGCTGAAAAGGCAGACGCTGATAAGGCAGAAATTGAAGAAAACTTAATGCCGGAAACAAACAAAGAGGCCGGAACTCCGGAGATTATAGAGCCTTCCATAGATACAGGAGAAAAGAACCTTGTGATGGTCGTTGAAGACGACGAAATGGCAAGGGAGCTTCTTACTATCACACTTTCGGAGGCGGGATACAGGGTTGTTTCGGTTTCCAGCGGGAGGAAGGCTCTTTTGCTCGCCCGTGAACTGAAACCTTCTGTAATTACTCTTGATATAATGCTTCCCGGAGTCAGTGGATGGGATGTCCTTAAAAACCTGAAGCATGATTCTGCAACATCCGATATTCCTATCCTGGTTATTTCCATGAACGATGAAAGGAGCTACAGCATCCTATGGGGAGCATTTGACCATCTTATCAAGCCTGTGGAAAAGGAACGCCTCCTCTCCAGCCTGCAGAAAGTAAAAGGGGCAATAACTGAAAAGTCCTCCCCTCGAATTTTAATCGTAGACGATGAACCGACTGCAGTCGAACTTTTCAGTTCCATTATCAAGCAGGAAGGATACGAACCTATCTGTGCATATGGAGGTAAAGAAGCAGTAATGAAGATAAAAAACGGCCATCCGGATGCTATTATTCTTGACATGATGATGCCGCAGTTCACAGGTTTTGAGGTTATCAAGGTTCTTAAAGAAAACCCAGAAACCATAGATATCCCTGTTATCGTCTGTACCGCAAAGGAATTGAGCTTTGAAGATGATGAGCTGCTCAACAGAAACGTTTCTTATATTATGAAGAAAAGGAATATAAGTCGGGAAACACTTCTGAGTATGCTTCACAGGGTAGAGGATAAAAAATCTAAAAGCAAGAAGAAATAATCTAAAAGCAAGAAGATAAATCCTTAATCCTGTAGAATCAGATGTCCAGGTTTTGATTATCTG
>DUGS01000113.1:0-9410 GCA_013331265.1 Methanosarcina sp. | reverse complement strand
CCAGGTTTTGATTATCTGATGGGTTTATCTTTTCACACTCCTTTTATAAGGACGTCTAGAACCACCTTTAGATTCAGGATTTTTAGGCGTCAATAATTAACAGTTTTAAACTTCCCTATTTTGGGATCCGTAGAAATCATCTAAAACAACAATTTCCATCTGTGTTTGAATTTTTTCTACTAGCATATTTCTATAAATTTCTAAACTTAATTTTTAAACTTATAAACACAGTGATGTTTTGAGTTTCATAGATTAGTGTCGAACTTTAAGAGAATATTTCCTATTTATAAGAGTAGATTTATATATTTTTATGAGAATTGAAATTTATCAGATGCATTTATATCAGGTTTGAAATTGTTCCTGAAAAGATCCATAAAGTGGTCTAATAGAAGGCACATGAAATTCGAAAAATGCAAGACCATTGATATCGGTCAGGATATTGCAAATTAAGAGGTAAAAGCTGATGCTCTTCATACCTGGCCTGAAAGTCATACCTGGCCTGAAAGTCGTTTTGTTTGCTTTTGATAACAATCTTGGAGATCAGCTTACAGGAGAACTTCCATATTTGTGGTGGCAACTCTCCAATAAAGGCCAGACTATGTATTTTTGGTCTTAGATATGGCAACCTAATAAAATACAAGATGATGTAAATGTATATATACAACATATATTTTTATAAATAACTAAATATCAACAAGCAATGACTAAGAATTGTCTATTCGATCCAACGATCTCAATTATAGCTAATTTGCTTTATTGATAGTTTATAATTTCTCTTGTCAGAATTCATATCCAAGACCTTTACTTGAAAATTTCTGGCTGAAACTTTTATTCAAGAATCTTTATTATGATTCGCTTATTTGATTGGACCCGGTTTTGCCGGTTTAATTATGATGAAGCTTTGTAAAAACTTGAATTTCAGATATGTAATGCAAAGTTACCTGAAAACCAATCCTAAAAACAACCACCCCAGGAATATATGCAGTTACCGGTCAGTGCAGGCAGAAAAGAATTCTGCAAAAAACAGCATGCCTCTGATTTGCATATTTTCCGAAGCTTCATCCGGAATGGAAAATGTCAATAAATCAACCATTTAAAAAAGTTGATCGACGTAGTCTCAATTTTTTAAAAGAACAAAAACCCCAGAAAAAATATAATCTAAACTATTTCGATTTTAACAGGTTCCTGGTAAGAGAAGCCCGGGCTTTTCTCTATCGGAAAGGGCTGAAGATCCGGCTGCATGCTCCCAAAGTAATGCCTTTGCAGCCTGCGGAGGTCAGGGTATGATAAGCGATAATGAAATGAAATCCGGGAATATATTGAACCTGTTCTGGAAATTTACGCTCCCGGCAGTCGTGGGAGTCGTCATTGCCGGAATCCAGGGAATTATCGACGGCTTCTTTATAGGAAATGCAGTAGGAAGCCATGGGCTTGCAGGTATTACCCTTGCTTACCCTCCTTACCTGGCTATAATTGGAGCAGGCATAATCATCGGAATCGGCTCGTCAAGTCTCATAGCCCTGAAACTTGGGGAGGAAAATACCAGGGAAGCTCTGGAGATTGTACACAATGCTTTTCCGTTATGCCTCCTTGCAGGAGCCATTTTCACTGCAGGCGGATTAATTTTTTGTAAAACCTCTATCAGCCTGCTCGGGACAAGCGGACCTTCCCTTTCCCTTGCTCGTGAATACCTCTATGTAATCTTCGCGGGTTCGATTTTTATGATCCTTGCGATCGCCCTCGAACCCCTTGTAAGGAATGACGGGAAACCAAAGCTGTGCATGAAGATCATGGTTGCAAGCGTGGTTGCAAACTTCCTGCTTGACTACCTGTTTGTCATGCGCCTGGGAATGGGTATGTTAGGTGCAGCTACTGCAACAATCCTTTCCTTTGCTCTTTCGGCAATACTACTCATGCATTACCTTTTCGGCAGCGAGGCAAAGTTGAGGCTCCGGCTTAAAGCCATGAGAGTCAATAAAGCAACCTCATTGCAGATCTTTAAAGCTGGTGTCCCATCATTTGTTATGCAAATGTCGTTTGCTCTCGTACTCTTTGTGCAAAACTACATGTTTCTCAGATACGGCTCCGAGCTTGCAGTGTCAGCTTATGGCGTTATAGGATACATATTTTCAATATTCTATATGCTCTTTGAAGGAGTAACCGTTGGAGTGCAGCCTATAATAGGTTTCAATTACGGAGCCAGCAACTATGGCAGGGTTTTAAAGACCCTGAAACTGACAATGCTCTCGTGTATCCTGATAGGAACCCTGGGATTTGCAGTGATCTGCCTCTTCCCTGAGAGCATGGTACAGATATTCAGCCAGAATGAGTCCGAGCTGCTCGACACCACACTGCATGGAATGAGTATTTTCAAGTTCTCTCTGCTTGTTGAAGGTATTGTACTGCTTGCTGCCGTTTACTATCAATCAATTAACAGGGTCAGAGCAGCACTTTTTATCCATCTTGGAAAGATCTTTATTTTCCTCTTTCCCCTGCTGTTCATTCTGCCTCAGTTCTTCGACCTGAACGGGGTCTGGGCCGCATCGCCGACTACGGAATACTTTATGACGGCAGTGGTTTTGGTTATGCTTTCAAAGGAGTTCAAATTTCTCAGAAGCAGCGAAAAGGCAAAGATCAAGCAACCCGCAGATACGAAACATGTAGCATCGGTTTCCAGAAACAGTGTAAAAACAGGGAATGAAGAGGGTAAAGGGTTCATTACTCTAAAACATGCTGAAAATAGAGAAACCTCGTGAATCAATCCTTTACGACAATATGTGTCTGCGGTTTTGATTTATGATTGAGGGGCATTTCTGCCCTTTACTCTCCGTGAAATAGCCTGTAAGTTATACTTTAAATCGGGAGTTTACTGATTTTTTAATCTGGAGTTATTTTTTGCTCCGCTGTATATTTATATTTCAGATTTATCCGATAAGTGATGGATTTTCCAATTATTATCACCCATAGAATAAATTTTTATAGTTGCCATGCTTTGTATACAGTTGAACCTTATTCCCATAAGTAATATCTCTCTATAAGTCAGGACTCGTTCTAGATGTGGCTCAGGATTAAGTGAGGGTTATTATGCTTGATTATGAACAAAATTATTCCAGGGTAATTCCTGTATGGAAATTTGCGCTTTTTTCGATAGTATCTTTAGGACTTTATCAAATGTACTGGAATTATAAAAGCTGGAAATTTTTTAAAGAAAAAGATAATCTTGAAGTTTCTCCTTTCTGGAGAACATTTTTTATGCCTCTCTTTCTGTCTTCCTTATTTGACAGGTTTTCTGATATGCTTAAAGCAGATGGTCATCAGACGAATTATCCCACCCCGCTTTTAATATTTATGTGGGTAATCCTGTATACATGTTGCCCATATGCAGAAGGTTCTATATGGCTGGCTTCCTATCTCTCTTTCCTCGCGTTCACCCCGGTTTTAAGCGATCTGAATGTATACTGGAAAGAAAAATCCCCCGAAATTCCTGAAAAATCCCTCACAGCTTGGCAGATAATTCTATTAATTGCAGGAATATTATTCTTTTTCATAATCTTACTGGGTACACTAATTCTAGAATGAAAATCAGGTTAGAGTTATTATGACTGATAATGAAAAGAATTATTCCAGAGCACTTTCGGTTTGGAAATTTGCACTTTTTTCTATAGCATCAATGGGATTTTATGAGTTCTACTGGAATTATAAAAGCTGGAAATTTTTTAAAGAAAAAGATAATCTTGATGTTTCGCCTTTCTGGAGAACGTTCTTAATGCCTTTATTTATGTCTTCATTATTTGACAGGTTCTCGGACATGCTCAAAAAAGAAGGTCACCATGTCAATTATCCAACAGCAATTCTCATAATTTTCTGGATATGGATAAATACGACTACCATATGGAAGGAACCAATCTGGCTGCTTGCCCATCTCTCTTTTCTTTCATTTATTCCGGTTTTAAATTCCCTTAACGTTTACTGGAAAGAAAAATCTCCCGAACTTCCTGAAAAACCCCTTACAATAAAAGAGATTATTTTTCTTACAGCTGGAATACTTGTTTTCGTTCTCGCCCTTATGGGTCCATTCATTTTGGATTAATATATCCCTCGCAGGACCAGACATCTATCCAGCTATGCATCTACGGAAAAAGTATTTCAATGAAAAGCAACTCTCCTTCGCCTATATATACAGCGTTTTTAAGTAAGTCCTCTTGAGCGCGGAGAAAAGAACTGCGTACTCCCGAGGCGCGATTCGGGCGGTACAAAAATAAAATAATTCAGTGATAAGGTTGTACGGGTGAGAGAATTTGTAATTGGACCCCATAGAAAGCTAACAGGCAGCTAACTGACAAAAAATATATTTACTTTAAATGAATAGGTTCAACATTAGAAATTTTTAATATTTAACTCCAATTCATAATCTGAACTGAATTCTGATCCAACAATAAAAGGATATTCGATCCTGATGAAAGAAAACGGTACTATACAGGAAAAAGCCCTTAAATTAAAGAGGCTTGTCAGTTATCTCTTACCGGTAATCATATTTGCCCTGGCTTTATGGACCCTGGATCAGCAGATACACCATTTGGGCCTGAGCTACGTCCTGAAAAGTATAGCCAGTGTTCCCTTAAGCCACTTAGTTATCGCTGTCATATTAACTTCTTTTAGCTATACTGCCTTAACCGGATATGATTACCTTGCAGCCCACCATATCAATAAAACCCTGCCTTACAAACAGATTGCCAGGACCTCTTTTATCAGCACGTCCATCAGCTACACTGCGGGCTTTAATTTCTTGACAGGAGGCGCTCTCCGTTACAGGTTATATTCGGGGTACGGGTTGAGCCTGGCTCAGATCTGGGAAATCATAGTTTTCTGCATCTCTACCTTCTGGGTAGGATTTTGTTTTATTGCAGGCTTGCTTTTCACATTTTATCCCCTGAAACCGTCGGAATATACGCCTGAGATCCCGGTTTCCCTGAATCTAGTTGGAATTCTGTTACTGCTGCTTCTTGCTGCTTATTTTTATTTTTCATTCCATAAAAGGGGCCTTGAAGTAAAAGGGTATAAGATAAGGGTCCCTGAGCCAAAAATTGCTTTCATGCAGCTCGTATTGTCCTCAGCGGACTACCTGCTTCCTGGAAGTATTATATATCTTCTCCTGCCCTCAAACTCCCAGCTTACCCTGCTGCATGTGCTCGTATTCTTTGCACTGGCACAATTGATAGGACTAATAAGCACTGTCCCTGGTGGACTTGTTGTTTTTGAAACTATAATGCTGTTCCTGCTGGAACCTTACTTCGGCACTGTGGACATAATAGGAGCTCTTGTAACCTTCAGGCTTATTTACTATTTTGTCCCGTTCCTTCTTGGGTTCCTGACCCTTATATACCACGAATTCGAATCAAAAAAAGAGTTTCTTAAAAAAGCCGGAAAGGTCACCTATTCCAGTCTATCGGAAATAACCCCTCAGGTATATTCTGTTTTAATATTTTTAGGTGGTATTACCCTCCTCTTTTCCGGAGCCCTGCCTTCAGACCCCAGATTCCTTCACGAAACCGCTTACATCGTACCTCTTCCGCTCATTGAGGCATCAAGGCTTTTTGGAAGCATAATAGGCGTACTGCTCCTGCTTCTGGCAAATGGGCTCTGGAATAGGATCGACGGGGCTTATGTAATCTCCCTCATAGTCCTTTTACTGGGAGGAGTCTTTGCCCTCCTTAAAGACTTTGATTATCATGAAGCTGCAGTACTTTTTACAATGTTTGTTCTACTGTTACCATCAAGGAAACACTTTTACAGGAAATCCTCGCTTTTGCACCAGTCATTTAGCAGGGAAAATATAATTGCAATAATTCTGGTGCTCGTGAGCTTTGTCTGGCTCGGGTTCTTCTCATATCGAAATGTTGAGTATTCAAACGAGCTCTGGTGGCAGTTCGGTGTTAATTCCCAGGCTTCAAGCTTTTTAAGAGCCGTAGTAGGAATTTTCTTCATCCTGCTTGTCCTCGGAATCACGAAGATGCTGAGCCCCTTTTCAAAAGACATACATCTCCCGGGAAACGATGAAATTGAGCTTGCAAAAGCGATTGTAAAGGACAGTCAGGAAACCTGGGGCAACCTGGCGTTTACAGGTGACAAATATCTGCTTTTCGACGATATAAAAAAAGCTTTTTTGATGTACGGAGTCTCGGGAAAAAGCTGGATTGCAATGGGAGACCCTGTCGGACAGAGTGACCAGATAAAAGAGCTTATCTGGGACTTTTATGAAATGAGCAAGCTGCATCAGGGAAGAGCCGTTTTCTACGAAATAAGCGAAAAATATATTCCAATTTACCTTGACCTCGGCCTGACTCTAATTAAGATCGGAGAAGATGCCAAAGTACCCCTGGAATCATTTACTCTGGAAGGCAGCGCAGGCAAAGACTTACGCTATACTGTTAGAAATGTGGAAAAAAAAGGTTACAGGTTTGAAATAGTCCCTCCTGAAGAGGTAACCGCTCTTATTCCTGAGCTTAAAAAAGTCTCGGATGCCTGGCTGGAGATAAAAACCGGAAAAGAAATGAGATTCTCAGTGGGTTTTTTTGACGAAAAATACCTGAGCAATTTCCCTCTTGCCCTTGTTAGAAATGACGAGGAAATCGTTGCCTTTGCAAACCTCTGGGCAGGAGGAGACGGAGAAGAACTCAGTGTCGACCTCATGCGCTACGGTTCCACTGCTCCTGACAGGACTATGGAGTACCTTTTTGTCAAACTGATGGCCTGGGGAAAAGAAAACGGATACAAACGTTTTTCCCTTGGGATGGCTCCACTTTCAGGCCTTGAGAACAGGCAGTTTGCCCCTCTCTGGCATAAAGTAGGGTCTCTGATATTTGCCAACGGCGACTATATTTATAACTATAAAGGCCTGCGGGATTTCAAGGAAAAGTTTAACCCTGTATGGAGCCCGAAATACATTGCTCTCCCCACAGGGCTTAAAAAGAGCCTTGCTCTGAAAGATATTGCAACCCTCATCTCAGGGGTGAAAGACCCTTTTAAAGACCTCTTTTAAGGATGTAAAGACGTCATTTAAGATGGTGTAATTATTTCAAACCTGTCCAGCACCGTGAACATAAATTCTTTCGTGCTGGCCAGATAATCATTCTGTCCGAGCATCTCTTCTTTTTTCTGGACAAAAGGCTCATCTCCAGTTCCAGGCCCGAACCGCACTATCATGGTTTTAATTCTTTCATCCGTAGCTTCGGGATGAAACTGGAGGGCTACAACCCTGCCGCCGTAAATAAACCCCTGATTCTCACATCCTTCGCTCCGGAAAAGATGTAAAACCCCTTCAGGAAGGTCAAATGTTCTTGAGTGCCAGTGAAAGACTGTAATTTCTTCCGGCAGCCCTTTGAGAAATTCAGGTTTATTTTCCTCAGTCCGGACCGCCTTTACGGGAAACCAGCCCATTTCCCTGTGCCCGTTTTCATATACGCGCGCGCCGAGCACATCGGCAAGTAACTGGGCACCGAGGCAGATCCCTAAAACTGACTTTCCTGCTTTGATTGCCTTTTCTATGAAGGCTTTTTCGTCTCTTAACCAGGGATTTTCTTCATAATCGTAAATTCCCATAGGACCGCCCATAATGATAAGGAGGTCAAAGGAGCCAAGCGAAGGCGGGTTTTTGGATTCATAAAAGCGGGTCGACTCGAGAGGGCAGCTTTTGATTCCGGCATATTCTTCTATGCTGCCGAGGGTATTAAGGGCAGAGTGCTGGAGGACATGGATTTTCATGAGAGATCAGTTTAACTTCGGCGAATTAACTTTTAGAGTTTTCCATTCTCGCCACCAGATCAGAAATTACTTCCTTATCCCCTGAAAGCATTTTTCGATAAACAGTAAACATAGAACGCCCCCGCCAGCTTGTATGGCGGTTCTGCCCCAAAAGAAGACAGAAACAAGAGAAAGGAGCTTAAAATGGCAGATAAATTAATGAAACTAAATTACGAGGAGTATTTTTCAGGTATAATTTGATTCGGCTTTTTGGCATCACCACAGATTACCATATCGTATTTGTTGGCTTTATTTCTTCGTCCTTCTTTTAGGGAAAGGCCGCTCGACGCAGGAGAGCGGAACAAGAACAGTTAGTTATAGCTAATAAGGTTGTATTGGTCAGAAGATTTATAATTCATCATTTTTTAGTTCTCTTGAACGAGCGAAGCGAGTGAAACGGACCGCGGACTCCCGAAGCGAAACTAACTACTAAAATCTATAAATTAGTCTGCTTGAGCGAAGCGAAACAGACCTCGTGCTCCCGAAGCGAAACTCGGGCGAGACGGGACTCGGGTGAAATAAATTTATTTATATGTCAGGATGCATTTCTAAAAGATGATTAATAATGAAACTTGACACCATAATCCGCAGTTTTCTGATAGCTGGTTTAATATCACTTATAGCAGTTATTCTGGAATCGGCTTACTACGGGCTGCGTAACGCGTCTTATTCTGTTGTCAGCCCTTTTGTCAGTACAGCTATAGGCAGCCCCACGAATATGGCAATAATTGCTATAATATTCATATCCACGTTCGTAATAGTTTTGAATTGCTTATCTAAAAAAGAAAAAGCATAAAGCAAAAAAGATAAGGAAGGAAATAGGTAGAGAGGTTAAGAGATAGATACAGGGTATACTCTACCCTTTAATCAATATCTATTATCATAATAATTATATAAGCTGATAGATAAAATTCCCTGAGCCAGAATTAAGAAACCGAAAAGGCAAATCATCCATAATTCCACGCCCATGAAACTCAATATAAGTGTGATAGCAGTATTTAGATACAGCATATATAGATTTGTTTTGGACCCGGCTTTTTCCCTGATGAAAGAATTTCTTTCGTCTTTCATTTCAATTTCAAGTTGTTTCTTCGCTTCTATGGATTCCTTAATTGAGAAATGTTCCAAAATATTATCAACTGAACTTCCGAACATCAGTAATGCTATAGTAAGTGAAACAATAACCCAGGTATCCCTGCCATATAATTTAACGGCAAATAAGCATCCTACAATAATTCCTGCACTTATCCCGACCAGGATATAATTCCTAACTTTACCATTAATTTGTATCATTGTTTCCCTCCTCATAAATAAAAATTTCTTCAATTGTAGTGTTAAAATATCTGGCAATTTTAAATGCTAAAATAATAGACGGATTATACCGCCCATTTTCCAGAGAACCTATTGTCTGTCTGGAGACTTCCAGTGCTTCAGCGAGTTCTTCCTGCTTGATTCCTTTCTGTTTTCTTAACATTTCCAGCCTATTTTTCAAACTGGTATCTCCCCTTATGGAAAGTTTACTTTCCATTTATGTTAAGTAAACTTTCCATATACTTAGAATTATCGCTTTCAAAAACAAATGTATATTTTATAGGAAGAAGCGTAAAACC
>DUGS01000004.1 GCA_013331265.1 Methanosarcina sp. | reverse complement strand
GCAGGCTCCCGAAACGCAACTCGGGGTGAAACGGACCGCGGGCTCCCGAGGCGCAACTCGGGGAGGGAAGCGCAGCATTTACATGCAAGGCGAGCATAGAGTGCACAAAAGCCGACAAAAAGACAGGCACACATAATAGATTAAAACCTGAATTTGACAGATTTACTACCTTAGTCCCCAAATATTAAGCGCATACTTCGATATCAAGAGACGTTTATACGCTTAAAAATGCGGAGCTTAGGTTACTAATTTGTATAGTATTTTGCTTCTGTCAATTTAAGGTTAAAAGATTGAAAGAGGAACAGAAATGGCTGTATGGAAGGGAAAGAAAGTGGTCCTGCACACCACAATGGGTGATATCACCATCGAGCTGTTTGAGGACATGCCAATTACGGCAGGAAACTTTGCAAAACTTGTAGACAAAGGCTTCTATGACGGCGTGATTTTCCACAGAATAATTGACAAATTTATGATCCAGGGCGGGGACCCAACAGGAACTGGTATGGGTGGGCCTGGTTATGAGATCCCGGACGAGTTTACGAAACACAACCGGAATGACAAAGGCACGATTTCAATGGCAAATGCAGGCCCGAACACAGGCGGAAGCCAGTTCTTCATTAACCTTGTAAATAACAATTACCTTGACAAAATGCACCCAGTTTTCGGAAAAGTAGTCGAAGGCATGGATGTTGTCGAGGCAATGGGGAAAGTAAAAACCGACCGGCAGGACCGCCCGAAAACCGAAGTAAAAATTATCAAGGCTGAACTGGTCTGAAGAAAACTAAAGTAAGGAACTATTGAAGGGATTTGGGAAAAGAAAGTCAATTTTCGGTATCCGGAATAAGATCAGCTATGGCAGATCGAGATCCGAGCGTTTTCCCAAAAGTCCCAATCTTTTTTTCATTTTCTTGAATTTTTTATTTCTTAAATTGCTTCATTTCAGGCTTTTTTATCGGTTCTGGGACCTTACATTTCAAGCAGTTATTAGGCATTTTCATTATGATTTGACGTTATTTCAAGACTCTCCAGTTAATATTTTGTTTCATATCCGGTTTCTTGATTTTCCCAGATTTTCTAAGCGTTATGTATGGATAAACATAACGTTATATATACTATGTATGCATTAGCAAATTGAGGATCACAGAAGCGAAAAACGGTGTTTGAAAACAAGCTTGAACTCTGCTACAAAGAAGACGGGACCTGCATTCAACACTGCTTTTTCTATTTAAATCCCGCAGGGATGCTACATGGGATAATGATATTTTCCTTTTTCAGAAATAGAGATTCTACAGATGCTCATCGACAAAACTGGGCACTTTGAATTGGAAAGGGATACGTACCAATACTGAAAGCAAGTTTACGGAAGCCCGCAAACCTCCCGATTTTCCGGGCAGTCCGAAAAACTTGCTTGATCCTGTGATCCTCGAATAAAGGTAAAAAGAATCCTGAATGGTAAAGTAAGTCCTTTCATCCTGAAAATGGGAGATGAGGAAAAACGGATACAGGAATAATTTAACGAAAAATATTAACCTCGTATCTTTCGATTAATATCTTTTGATTCCATTTCCTCTGATTGTTCTCTTTTCCTGCGCCGCAATTGAGAGTGATAATAAGAGTTCGACAGGCGTTCTTCTTAATGTGGATATTAACGGAGCTATTAAAATCTTAAGAAAAGTAGTCAGTTTTAATCCGCTTGACTGATAATAACTGCTGGCCCATGAGTTTGCCCTTGTATCCAATATGTTGTAGCGGATATCTAATTTCAAATTCTGATCGTAATTTCTGAACGCTTGTTCGGATACAATGATAAAAAATCCTGCCCAATATTGAATATAACTTCTTTTATCGAAGACTGAAGCCTGCTGAATATTCCGGGGAATGATTTCTGTGTGGGAAACTGAAGACGGATGGGATGTTCTGATTGCAGAAGCCCTTAAAGCAAGGTACCTGCGTGAAGGGGAAAACGGCTGGGAGGACATATGTGAGAGGGTGGCAAGGGCGATTGCAACAACCGAAGAAGAATATCTGAAATTCAAGGACATGATGGTCCGTAAAATCTTTCTCCCCAGTTCCCCCACGCTCATGAATGCAGGTACGGACCTTGGTCAGCTTTCCGCCTGTTTTGTAGTCCCTGTGGAGGACAGTGTAGAGGAAATTTTTGATGCCCTCAAAACTGCGGCTCTCATACAGAAGACCGGAGGAGGGACAGGGTTTGACTTCTCAAAGGTACGGCCAAAAGGGTCTCAGGCCCTTTGCGTTGACGGGGTTGCCAGCGGTCCGCTTTCTTTCATGAAGCTCTTCAACGAGGCAACTGAAGTCATCAAGCAGTTCGGCAGGCGCAGAGGTGCAAATATAGGAATTCTGGACGTTTCACATAATGACCTGATCCCTTTCATCAGGGCCAAACATATCGAAGGGAGCTTCAGGAATTTCAACCTCTCGGTAATGGTCCCTGATACTTTTATCAAACTTGTTGAAGCAGGCAGCACTGGAGAGGTCTGGAACCCCATGACAGGCGCAACAGTTGGGGAAATCTTCTCCGAAATCGTTGGTGGAATATGGAAAAACGGGGAACCGGGAATTCTCTTCTATGACCGTATAAACAGGGATAACTTCACGCCGGGGCTGGGGGACATCACTGCCACAAACCCATGCGGAGAAGAGCCCCTCCTGCCTTTTGAATCCTGCAATCTGGGAAGCATTAACCTTTCCCTTTTTGTTGAGGACGGAAAAATCAACTGGGATTCCCTGAGGGACACAGCCGGAAAAGCCGTCCATTTCCTTGATAATGAAATTGATATAAATGTGTACCCTGTACCTGAGATTGAAGAGGCAACAAAAAAGACAAGGAAAATCGGGCTTGGAGTCATGGGATTTCACGATATGCTCTTGAAACTGGGGCTGCCCTATGACTCAACTGAAGCCCTCGAGCTTGCAGAAAAGCTTATGGAGCAGATTAACTGGGCTGCGGTCAGAGAATCCAGAAAACTTGCGGCAGAAAAAGGGCCCTTTCCGGAATATGAAAACTCCACCTGGGAACTGCCAATGAGAAACGCCGCATTGACCGCAATCGCACCGACAGGCACCATCAGCATTCTTGCTGGCTGCTCTGCAGGGATTGAGCCTGTTTTCAGCTGGGTCTACAGGCGGGCCCGGACAGTAGGAAAAGAATTCATGCTTGTCCACCCTCTCTTTGAGGCGCATTTTAAGCCCAGGCTTTCGGAACCGGATTACAACGGGCTCCTTGACCACGTCTACACACATGGCACCCTGCAGGACATGAAAGATCCAGAAATCGTATCCGAAAATGAAAAAAAACTCTTCAGGTCAGCCCTTGATATTGGGTGGAAAACTCATATTAATATACAGGCAGCGTTCCAGCGACACTGCCACGCCGGAATCTCAAAGACTATCAACATGCCTGCAGATGTCGGAAAGGAAGATATTGAGCAAGCTCTGATTTATGCCTGGAAGCAGGGATTAAAAGGGCTTACAATCTACAGGACAGGAAGCAGACAGCATGTGGTTCTCAACTTGAAAAAGCCCAAAAACTGAACTTTTACCTGACAGAGTGATTTTTAGTACTCGCTTGTCACTTAAGTACAAAATGTAGCATTGATAAAGAATATAAATATTTTTAACGAGTGTTGATATTCTTAATATGTGTTAACTAAATGTCAACGTTTTTTTACAAAGTGTTATATCACTGAGATTGTTGTTATCTTACTAAAAATATATATACATTCGTCCCCCCTGAATATTACATGATTGCTGCCTCCAAACACCACCTTGAATTGCTTACCGCATGTGTTATTTATGGTACCGTAGGAATTTTCATGGAATCGCTTAATGACATGTCTGTAGGCTCTATTATTTTCTATAGAGTCCTTTTCGGGCTCTCAGCGATATTATGTTATCTTGCAATTACCGGAAATCTCAGTCAGCTTTCCTTAAAGCGGAAGAAAAGGTATCTGCTTCTTCTGGGAATTCTATACGTTTCGCAGATGTTTTCCTATTATACTGCAATCCGATATCTTGGGGCTTCTTCTGCTGTCCTTCTTCTGTATACTGATCCTATATACCTTACCTTCCTTGCACCTGTTCTCCTTGGAGAGAAGAATACCGAAAAAACTATTCTTGCCCTTTTCCTGGGTCTAATAGGTGTCTTCTACGTAACAAGACCTGAAGGCGGCTTTGAACAGCTTGAATTTGGAAGCAGTTATCTGAAAGGTGTAATTTTCGGGCTCGTAGGTGGCCTTTTCAGCAGCGGTGTGATAATATCTGTCCGCTATCTCAGAAATGAGTACAATGGGCTTACGCAGCTTGTCTGGCAGAGTGTAATCAGTCTGGTCTTCCTGTCTCCTTTTGCAGTCTCCGTGCCTGGGAACGTGCTCGCTGAAAACCTTTGCACTCTCATGCTTTTCGGTGTCCTGATCACCAGTGTGGGTGCAGTGTTCTACATTAGAGGGGTTGCAGGTGTAAGTGCCATTACAGGCAGCATCCTTACCCTGCTTGAACCTGTTTCCTGTATCTTTTTCGATTACACTGTCCTGGGAAGCCAGGTACACAGTGGAATGCTTATAGGCTGCTTCTTTATCCTTGCAGCAGCAGTCGTAGTAAGCCTTGATAACTCTGTTATCTTGAGAAAGCTGATCTTTGGGGAAAAAATGTCCTCAAGCAAAAAAATACCCTTCTGGAAAAGAGAACTCTTAAAACCGCAGGGAAAATAAATTCCCTCTTTTTTCGAGTTCTTATTTCCAATAAAATCCAGTCTTGATAAACCCGGTCCTCCTCCAAAAAATATACATCTTCAGTATTTTATTTCTCGGATGTGCCAAATCAGGAAAACTCTTTCAAGCCTCATTCAGAGGTCATAATATCGGCTTTTGAAGTGATTGCAAGCCTATAACAAAGAAATCCTACCTGTCTCCATATGATCCTTCTTTCGTCAGGTCGACAT
>DUGS01000127.1 GCA_013331265.1 Methanosarcina sp. | reverse complement strand
TGCCCAAACTCCTACATAGTACCTTGCAAAAACAACTGTACCATTCGGTACATCAAAGTTGTTTGTAGAGTACGAGGAAGGCCAGTTTGCTGTTGATGAGACGTACATTTCACCTCGAACCGTATCGTGCGTTGTTGTGGGTAAAGCCGAAGCAGTACTGGCAAAGATCAGTATTAGCACTATAGGGAGGAGATATTTAGCGTATTTGGAAGTCATATTCATCACTTTTGGTTTGATAAACTGAAACAGAAGAACAACCTGTAAAGGTCGCTTCTTTCTGAAAATTAACAATATATTCTTGTTTCCAAAGCCTGAATAGTCATCAAGAACTCTCTAAAATATGTGCTTGTACCGCCATCTGCTGAACCATATCTACATTGAGCCAAATTCAATGCCTGGTAAAATACTTCATAACAGACGATAGAAGGTTTGAATCTTCCAAAAAGCAGGAAGTACCGTTGAGATGATTTTGGGACCAAGGTGCAAATTAGGTTAGATTAGTGAAGAATAGCCGTTATTTTATGTGCAAAAACTGTTTGAAGTAAGCGGATTGCACGGGTGAGAGTTCACGAATTATTAATGTTTTAGGTTTATTCTTCGAGATCACCTCCTTAAATAAAAAATCAAATTCATGCATTTTTTCTGTAAATTCATATTCAGAACAGGAGCTATTTGTCACAAAGAAAGTAGTTCAGAAAAAGAGTTACAAGTACAAAGTATTTTAATTGTATTAATTAGTAAAATTCATAGTAATTTATATACTCTTTTAGTAACACGTATGTAAAAATTATTAATATAACGATTATAATTTTTATTTTAAGGGTTATTCCTTACGAAAAGAACGGGATTCTGCCTGAAATAGAATGTCAAAAAAGAAGTTTTCATGAATATAGTCAAAATTTAGTTTTTTCTTCAAATTATTACTTTAATTCACTAAGTAAAAAAGTAAATAGAAAGGTGAGCTGCCTAATTCAGGTCTCTATTGACCAGAACGTCATCACCTTTTAATATCCAAACATTCACAGCTATCTGGAACCAGGAGAGCCAAAACAGTGTTTGTCTGGTGTTGTTTCAGATCACTTCCGATAACCTTCTTCCTGAGCTAAAAGTCCATGAAGACAAATTACAAAAGCCCTTCTCTTTCTGAGAGTTGGTAACTTTTGCTGTCACTTCTATAGTGTCTCTCATGCTTTTATTAATGGGAAGATCTTGGTTAAGCTGCTGTGTAATTCACAAGAAGGAAAGCATTTGCTGCTTGCATCTGACCTTCAGATTTACCTGGTGTTACCATGCTGTAAAGTCCATTCTGGAAGCCCACATAATTGGTCTGATCATCTATAAGGTTATCTAAAACCTCCGTTGTCGTCCATGAAAAGTCCTTGTATGGAGCTGCGTTCCACAGTCCATCCCAGTACTTTATATTCTGCCATACAGGGTAGTTGAAGAAGTAATTAACATAGAGTCTGTTGTATGGGGTACCTCCTGATGGGACACAAGTGATAAGCTTTGCAGAATTCGCATTAGTTGTGTCCACATTCGTGAAGTTCGCAAGAGATACAGCCTGATCCGGTGTTATTGGCCAGGTACCCGTATCAGCAGTGCTGTTAGTACAATCAAACTTGTTAACATATGTTATATCATTTCCCTCATTAATCCAGTAATGCTTTGTTATAGTAGAGCCTGAATCATTGTAGGTTACAAGAAGCCCAAATTTTCTTCTCTATTACACTACTCCTTTAATTTTTTGTATCTTTTCTTAACATCTACCCAATTATACTGATTTTATATTGCGGGTTCTTCCCACACTTTAACATTTATTGTACCATTCTATTCTCTGTGGTTTTTTTGGAAGAGTTTGCCAATCGACACTATCCAGTAATAGTGCACAGAGAATCCAAAATAGTACAACGAAGAGTCTGGCCAGGCTCCATTCTATCCTTCAGCCAGGTCATCCTCAATGGCTTAATGGGGAACCGCCGAGCGACACTGTGCAGTAAGCACAGAGCATTCAAAAATAATACAAGATTGATAGATTCGGTACCTATAGGCTTTTAACATACTATAATATACGTTATAAAGAAATAGTAGTTTTCGTCAAACTTGTTTGCTAAAAGTTGACGGCTTTCATCCCCCACCTGCCGCTACGCTCCGAGGAAGGGGACTTCCCGCCTTAGAGTTAAAATTTAGAAACTTCCGGATTCCTAAAATGGTTTCCCGGGAATTTTTCAGTTTCCTGATAACTCTCAGTTTACTGACAACTTACTGCCTTGATTGTAATTCCCGAGTTTGAAACATTTTTACTGGCCGAAAAGCTGGTCCACAAACCATTCGGGTTCGAACTTTTTAAGGTCTTCGTAGCCCTGCCCTACTCCAAAGAAGAGTATAGGCTTGCCCGTAATGTAAGCAATGGATATGGCAGCTCCTCCTTTGGAGTCTGCATCGATTTTTGTCAGGATCGACCCGTCAATGGGGACAGCATCATTGAACTGAGCAGCCCTTTCTACCGCATCGTTTCCGGCTACAGCTTCGTCCACGAAGATAATAAGGTCCGGAGAGCTTACTCTGCAGATCTTTTCCATCTGGGCCATGAGGTTCATATTTGTATGCATGCGGCCTGCCGTGTCAGAAAGCACAAAATCGATTTTATGCGCTTTTGCATACTGGACAGCATCATAAATAACTGCTGCAGGGTCGGCTCCTGCCTGATGCTTTATCATCTTTACCCCAAGCCTGTTTGCATGAATCCCCAGCTGGTCAATTGCGCCTGCTCTGAACGTGTCTCCAGCAGCAAGAACCACGGAGTAACCCGATTTAAGCAGTCTGTGTGCCATCTTTGAAATGGAAGTCGTTTTTCCGGTTCCGTTAATCCCTACAAAAACAATATGGACTGGCCTTTGTATGTTCTTGACATATTCATCAAAGTCAAAGGTATTCGCAGATACGACATCAAGAATTGCTTTCTTCAGGGCTGCTTCAACTATATCTCCAGTATTGCTCCCGATCCGTTTTGTCGTGCCTGTAAGCTGGTTCTTCACGGACTCAACAATTGCCTCTGAGACTGATACCGCAAGGTCGCTTTCCAGGAGGCCCATTTCGAGTTCCCAAAGAGGCTCTTCCAGGTCTTTGGCGTCCAGGTATACTTCCCTGTTAAACACGAGGGCTTTAGCTTTCTGAGTAAACCCAACTTTCGGAGCGAGCTTTTTGAAAAATGATTTTTTCTCTTCAGGGGGTTTTTCTTCCTCTTTTTCTGCTGCTTTCTTCTCTGCAGCCTTCTTTTTGTCTTCAACCTTTTTCCTGTATTCAGCCTTCTTCAGATCGTCTAACGAAATACGGGCGATTTCTTCAGAAGCAGTTCCCTTTTCGGGACTTTCTTCTTTCAGAGCAGCCTCAATGGTCTCTTCCTCAATAATGGGTTCGATTTTCTCTTCAAGGCTTTCTTCGCTTTCAGGCACTTGCTCAATGATTACTGGTTCGACTTCCACTGCCTTTTCATCAATCGTTTTGCTGAATGCCTTCTTAAAACTCCCAAGTTTTTCTTTAAATTTATTGAACACAGGATCCATCCCGAAAAGATCAGTAAAAATAGGTAATTGAAGTTCACGAATAATTCAAATAAGTGAGTTACAGTTAAAGTTAACGAACTAATTAAAGCCAATTAACTAATTAAAGTTAATGATATTATTCGATCATAAAATGCGGTTTCCGGATTCTTAGAATCCGTTACCTTTTCCTGAGCCAGGGCTTATATCATGCCTGGCCAGGTTGAAGTTTTGCAGCTTCTGTTTCAAGGGCCTGCATTCCCTGTGCAAGTTTAGTCAGTGAAGCATTCATCTGCTCAAGGATTTTTGTAAGCTGCTCTTTACGGCGGTTAAGAGTCTCTACAGCCCCTTTTGCAGTTTCTTCCGCACTGAAGCCTGCTCCGAGATTGACAATCACTTTATCCGGATTTTTGACTTCAGCATAAACGTAAGAACCAAAACCTACCGGTACCATAGTTTCCGCAGTTTTACCTGCTTCTGAGGCTGTTTTCAGCTCATCTATTGTCATAATGGCCTGATCGCAGCTGGCAATGGAAGCCTGTACCATGCCCATTTCCTGCCTGAGCGCTTCAGCCTGCCTCTGGAATTCCTGATGCCGGACTGCCAGATTTCTGATTTCTTCACTGACTTCTGCCATATCCTTCACTCCTCAACTACACTTTCGATCTGGATCTGGCTTCTTTTAACGCTGTGCTTGCTACCGAAGATCGAGTATGTCTTATCGGTTGCATTCTTTTCATTCTGACTTTCGATCTTCTTTGTGAAGTTTTCCCAGGAATTTCCTGCTTTAAATTTACCTTTAACAATAAAACTCTTCATCATTACCACTCTCTTGCTGTAACGTTGTTCTGGAACAGATGGATGATATGATGCTCACTCCAGGAACCCGAGGGCTTCTTCAATTCTCCCGAGTTCTGGCCCTGTTGTTTCGGAGCCTGCTACAAAGTTCTTTGAATTCGCTAACAGGCCTGAACCAAGCATCTGGGTCCCGAAGTTAGTAGTCCCTATGTTTACCGGAAGCCCGAAGACCTCTTCCAGAGTTTCTCTTTCCGAAACTGTCACTTTAGGGTGTACAAGAAGCCCTTTATTTGTAACGACTCCTGCCATTCCTACATTTTTAATGCCGGCAATTGTTCCCCTGTAAACCTCCACCTTAAGGGTCCTGGAAATGGCTTCCAGGGCTCGGTCTGACAGCTCGGGATGCACAAGGGCTGCTGAATCGTTTGCAAGCACAATGTTCCCAACCGCATTCAGCCTGTCCGGAAGGATGCCTGCAGGGACGCCTATGACTTTCTGCATCTCTTCGACATCTGACCCGTATGGGAGCAAAAACCCATTTGAGTTGCCCCTTGAGAGTGCTCCTACTACAGTGCTCCCATTTATAAGAGTCTCAACTACTCTTACGTCCAGAACCTCTTCGAGTATAGTGCAGACCTCTGGTTTTGTCTGAGGAGGAACGAGAACAATATCTTCGGTACAGGTTGCAAAAACCCCTATGATAGGGGTATCGTAGATATCCACTGTTCGAATCATATTCTTTGCTTTTTCGCTTTCTCTGGTATATTTACTGAGCAAGTTCTGCCTGTACTTCACCATCTGCGAATTTCACAGCCCTTACCCGGATTGAGAGAGGCGGCTTTTCACAGCCCTTTTCCCAGAGGCGTTCATTGATGGATTTGTCCAGCTTAACCTGCTCAGATTCGGTCTTCATGTGCCTTACAAGAAAACCCCTTACTTCTTTAACTGCCCTGCCGGCTCTTTTCCATGCAGGTACTTTCCTTACTTCTCTTAGGGGAATTGTGTATATTTGTTCTTTTACCATGTCGTCTGCCATTTTTCCCACCGTCCTCGCTTATTTCACATCCAGGCTTCTTCTTCTCCAGTGCCTGCGCCTGGGATGACTCACTACCTTCCGGTTAGTTTTAACAATAGCCCACACCGGGACTCGCGAATTCTGCATGTGCGCCTTTGCCAGACGCTTCTTCTGTCCTTTCATATTATGACTCAAGTGGATCACACCTGTTGGCCTGTAAGTAATCTGATTCTGTTAATTTATAGTTGTATCCGGTAATTAGCTGATTATGATTTCAACCCTTATAATTGCCCATGCATGAATTAACGGCTGGTCTGCAAACCATTCCTGTAAATTCTATGATAGTATTTAGTTAATCTGCAGCAGTAGGGGTTGAATATAACTCGATTCTATAAATCTTTATTCCAGAATTATTCCCTTCAGGGAGGTCTCCGGTTTTTAAACACATCTGCTTCTTTTTTCAGGGAAATTTCTTCCTTGAAAGTACATGGGACTGGAAATGAACAGGAAATAGCTCCTTGATTTTCTCCTCTCCCTGCCTCTGCCGGATTAACTCCCTGAGTTCTGTTTCGTAATCAGCTTTCTGAGTATTCTCACTCGGGCCCTGTTCAATATTCAGGTAACACCCGACAAGGGAGTCCACAACTTTTTTGCCATATCCTTTTAGAGGGCAAAAATACTGAACTCCCAGCCGGTCTTCAATGCTCCTTATATGTGAGATCGAAAGCACCGGAACTCTATCATCCCGCCTGGTCCCATCGGCAATCAGTTTAACTGCCGGGTCCATAGCAAGAGTTTCGACAGCTCTTTCGTGGATATAATTTATTGCGCTTTTCGGGAATCCGTCTCTCTGCAACAGTTCGTATGCCTTTTCCAGGATTTCTCTATCAAGAGTAAGGGTCCTGTGCGGAAAATGTAACTCTTTTGCAGTTTTTGCTGCTATTTCCCCTGTAGGAAGTAATCCAAAGTTACAGGTTACGAGTTCGACCTCGAAAAACGGTTCCAGTAAAAGGGCAGAAAGCGAACTGTCCTTACCTCCACTAAAGAGGACCGAGACTTTCATTGTGCTTAAACCCGGGTTATGGACGTCTTGCGTTTCTTTGGTTGCATCCGCATCAGGAGTGTTTTCAGCTGCTCATCATCTATTTGAGACTGGAGCCTCCCGCTCTGTGCAAGCGAAATCAGCTGCATCTCAAGCTGTTCTCCGAGAGCAGGCCGTGACATCTTCAGGGTTGTCAGGCGCTCCCTTGCTTCGGGAGTCAGGATCTGCCTCATTATAGCCTGTTTCTGAGCTTCCATTTCAGCTCTTGCCTGTTCCTGCTGATAGGCTGCCTGAATGTCAGGCTGCTGTTGCTGTGCCTGCTGCCTCTGTATCTCTGCAAGTCGTCTTTTTCTGATTTCTTCGAGTTCATCATCCATATTAGACATGGCAATCACCGAAAAAACCGGTTTTCTGGAATATTGTTAGTAATATATGAAAGGGGGTCCGGATTTTCAGGTCCCTTTCCGAAGGATTTTTCATCTCAGTATTTTGCAAGTTCCGGGATTTTCTCAAGCAGCTCCTGTTTAAGTTCGTTTGCTGCGTTATCCATCATGGAACGTCCTTTTGCAGATACTGTTCTTCCGTCCTTTACTTT
>DUGS01000112.1:35835-37609 GCA_013331265.1 Methanosarcina sp. | reverse complement strand
CCTTGAGATTGCAAGCTGGATCAGCATTGCAGCTATAGGCGCTAAAATTGCCATTGCAATGAGACCTATGACGCCGCCATTGTCGTCTTCGTCCCTGCCGCCTATGCCGCCGAAAATTGCAGCCCATTGGGCCCATCTAGCCATCATTGTGACAACACCTGCAAGGGTTGCAGCTATAGTACTTATCAGGGTGTCCCTATTCTTCACATGTGCAAGTTCGTGTGCCAGCACACCTTCCATTTCTTCATAAGAGAGTAATTCAAGAATTCCAGTTGTAGCAGCCACAGCCGCATTTTGTGGGTTTCTCCCGGTTGCAAAGGCATTCGGCATTCCGGATTCTACGATGTACACTTTAGGTTTTGGCATTCCTGCTCTCATAACGAGGCCATCGACAATCCTGTGCAGGTTCGGAGCTTCCGCTGGGGAAACCTCCTTTGCCCTGTACATCTTGAGCACTATTTTGTCGCTGTACCAGTAACTTCCGAAATTCATAATTACTGCAAACAGGAATGCAATGATCATTCCGCTTGTACCACCGAAGAAATCTCCTATCAGAACCAGGAGACCTGTAAGGGCGGCAAGCAAAATTGTAGTTCTAAGCATGTTCTTCATGACTTCTCACACGACGTCCTCCCAGGCTAATGTCTGGGTTTTCAGTCTTTGATTCATATATCTGACTTTTTTTTATAAATTAAGCCGATTAGAATCAATTGCATATATCTTGAATACAGATATATACTTATTCTCCTGCAAAATGCAGGTTGACACAATTGTATTATTTCGATTTCCGTATTTGCCCTAAATCAACTCAAAATCCTATCAAAACGGAAATTTTATTCTCACATGAGGACATTTCATCCAAGAAGTTCTATTTTTTCTTTCAATATCCACGTTTAAACTTACGTAAATTCTACTATTTCTGTTTTGGTATATTTACATTTGTACATTTTAAGTATCGATTTAGTTCGAAATCAAACTATTATTGTAACTTCAAGTATATGTATTTATTGAAAAAATTTTCTTATTGAGCTGGTTTATCGGTAAAGTAGACAGATGGTTAAGAACATTGGTTATATTGCTCCATCTTCAAAATAACCCGTATTAATTTTCTCAACTTTGTCTCTTGCTGACTTGATACTCCACTTTCACAAGCCCATTTTCATATTTTTCAACCGTTCCAGTCGTTAGCCTGATCTCTTTTCCTATGCCGTCAAACAATGGAATTCCACCCCCGAGAATAATGGGAACAATGAAAACAATCATATCCTGCACAAGACCTTCTCCGAGAAATATCTTAATCAGCTGTGAGCCGCCCATAAGCCAGATATCTTCATCAGTATTTTCTTTCAGCTGGCGCGCAAACTCTCCTATGTCCCCGGAAACAAATTCTACGTTCTTTTCTCGTCTCAGGGGTTCTTTTTGTCTTGTAAAAACATAAGTTTTCTTCTCCCCGTAAGGCCAGACTCCAAAGCCTAGGACCTGTTCATAGGTTTTTCTGCCCATAAGGACTGTGCTGATTGACGCATAAAAATCTGAATAGCCGTAGTCGGTTCGGGAATTATTGTCATATTCTGTTAACCAGTCTATGCTTCCGTCTTTTCTAGCGATAAAGCCGTCAAGGCTGCAGGCGATATAGAGTTTAATTCTAGGATTATTTTCTTTCATTGCCCCTTCCTCTTTTAGTTTTATTACTACTTTTTATGTGACTTTGCTTATTTATCGTTTCATTTCAGTTTTATGTTTCAGGCCGTTCGCAAGCTAACGGGACCAGGAC
>DUGS01000112.1:7177-35539 GCA_013331265.1 Methanosarcina sp. | reverse complement strand
AAGACCAACTTTTAAGTAAAATGGTCTCCTATAGAAGACCATGGAAAAAAAGGAGCTTTTCAAATATCTTATAAAGGAATTCCACGAAAGGAACCTCCCTGAAATTTATCCCCGTACCCTTGAAATTCCGGAGACCAGGAAGATTATAAGTTTGATAGGGGCAAGGAGGATAGGGAAGACTTCTTACTTTTTCCAGATGATCAGAAAGCTTGAAGCGAGTTTGGGGAGAAAAAAGATTCTTTACATTAACTTCGAGGATGAGAGGATCCTGCCGCTGGATGTTAAGGATCTTAACTTTATCCTCGATGCATATTACGAACTCTATCCTGAGAATGTGGATCAGGAGCTGTACCTCTTCTTTGATGAGGTTCAGAACATTCCGGGCTGGGAAGTCTTTGTGCGGAGGCTCTATGATAGGGGGAATCTAAAGATCTTTCTTACAGGATCGAGTTCGAAGATGCTCTCAAAGGAGCTTGCAACAAGCCTTAGAGGCAGAACTCTTGCTTTTTATCTCTATCCCCTGGATTTCAGGGAATACCTGACTTTCAGAGGAGTTGAACCTGTTAGGGATTTCGAGTACTCAAAGCAGCGTTTTGAACTCAAGAAGCTCTTTGAGGAATATCTCTATGAAGGGGGGTTTCCCGAAGTCGTGCTCGAAGCTCCAGAACTCAGGACGAAAATTCTTCAGGATTACTTTGAAATGATGATCTACAGGGATCTCGTGGAACGTTACTCAGTCCGGAACACCACCCTACTCAAAACTCTCACAAAATACCTTATCACAAATATCGGGTCTCCTTTCAGTGTAACCTCCTACTACAGGGCAATAAAGCAGGAACAGGAGGTCTCAAAAGGTACTCTTCTGGAATACCTTTCTCACCTTGAGGATATCTCTCTGGTTTATTTTTTGCCTCTCTTCAGTTACTCTTTACGGGCACAGGCAATAAACCCTAAAAAGGTTTACTGTCTCGATAACGGGCTTCGAAATGCCGTATCTTTCATTTTTTCAAAGGATGAAGGCAGGCTTGCCGAAAACTTGGTCTTCCTCGAACTTATGCGCCGGGAAAAAGAAGTCTATTACTGGAAAAACGGGGGTGAAGTTGATTTCGTGGTGAAGGAAAAGGACAATTCTCTAACTGCAATCAACGTCACGTACAGCGACAGTATCGCTGAAAGAGAGGTCAGTGCTCTCAAGAAATTCTCAGGGGAAGAGGAATTTGCTCCCCGCATAAAAGAACTGATCCTGCTGACAAAAGACACCGAAAAGACAGAAAATAGGATCACATACATTCCACTCTGGAAATGGATGCTGGAAATGTAAAATAGATGCTTGAGAGACAAACACAAACTTTTTACCTTTCCTTTCCAAAAATTCTTCCATGTCCCCCCCAGGTATTCCGCTTTCCCTCAAAACAGAACATTCCGCAAAAGACCGCCTCTACTGGAACTTTTTAAATGTGATCCCCTTCCTCGTCGGCTCCATAGCAATTGCCAGGGATTCGCTTAAATGGGTAGCGGTTTACATCGGAATAGCTCTCTTTTTCTTTCTGGTGGTTGAGTTCCGGTTCGCATGCACTCATTGCCTTTACTACATCCGGAGTAAGGGCTGCGTAAAATGCATGATGCTTTCAGGAGTGCCAAAGATTTTTAAAGCCCGCCCAGGCCTTCACAGCTTTTTTGAAAAAGCCGTGACGGTTCTCGGAGCCCTGCCCATTTTTCTTTTTCCGGTATACTGGCTTATCAGGGACCCTTTGCTTCTGGGAACCTACATTGTCTCCTGGACGCTGTTCTTTCTTACAGCCCGCCGATACGAGTGCGTTCGCTGCATAAACTTCGAGTGTCCTATGAACCGTGTACCTGCAGACGTGAAAAACGAATTTGAGAAAAGGGGTGCCCTTTCCGAGAATATTGAATTTTCAGAAAAAGAACATCAGGCAGAAGGTTCAGGCAAATGTGCCTCCCTTAAAGTGGAGCACGAATTTAAAGACTTCTTTTACTGGAACTTTGTAACGCTGACTATTCTATTTTCTGCGGGGCTTGCAATCGGCATCAGTTCAACAGGGTGGCTTCTTGCATACATTTTCACAGTTATCTTCCATTTCGGTATTCTGGAACAGCGCTTTTTCTGTACTCACTGCCCTTATTTTGTCAGGGGAGAAAAGTGTTTGAGGTGTATGATGAACTGGGGCTGGCCAAGGCATTTTAAACCAATACCGTGCCCTCCGAGCAAATTCGATCTTGCAATTACATCTCTGGGATTCATAATCATAATCCTGTTCCCGTTTTCCTGGCTTTTGAAAGTACCGTTCCTGCTGGGAGTTTATCTGGTTTCCATATTGATTTTTTTGCTGACAATATGGAGATATGAGTGTTCTCACTGTATCTATTTTGGATGCCCTTTTAACAGGGTGCCGGTCAAGGTGAGGAAAGAATATGAAGGGGAAAATCGAGTTGAGTGAAGTCCGGAAGAATCGGACAACCATTTTTTCTGTATTATATTTACTCTGAAAAATCTTCTCTGCAAATTCTCCTGCACGATTGATTGATACTGCATATTTATTGAAAACCCCTATACATACCGTAAAAATGCAGAAACTCCCTAAAAAACATACTCGGGAGCGTTTTCCTTTCTTTCAAAGGTTGGAATATGTTTTTATATCATTATGTTTATCCGAACATAACGATTAAACCATCAAAAGTCTGTAGGGATTTCTATGCGTGGAAAAATAGGTATAATATTGATACTTTCTTTACTGGTTCTGGCTATTGCACCCTGTGGGTGTACAGGAAATATGGGCCAGCAGGCTGTTCCGAACTCAAGCACTGTACTTCCGAATTCAGGTCCTGTGCAGATCACTGACATGCTGGGCAGGCAGTTAACTGTGCCGGGAGAAATATCCTCTGTAGTAGCCACTTCTCCCCCGTCTACTATCCTTGTGTACATGCTTGCACCGGAAAAACTCGCAGGCTGGAATTTCAAAAATAATTTCACTCAGCCCTTCATGGATGAAGATTACACAAATCTCCCCGAAATAGGGGGCTGGTTTGGGAAACAGACTGGGAACTATGAAACTATAATCAACATGAATCCTGACATTGTAATTGAAGGGTACACCACGGATGGAGAAATCAACGAAGCCATAGAACGCAGGCAGGAAAGTTTCGGCAGCATTCCTGTGGTTGCCGTTGATGATTCCATTATCTTCGTGACACAATCTGACCCTACTATCGAATACATGGGCAAGCTGCTTGACTGTGAAGACCAGGCGGAAAAACTGATCGAGTTCCGCAGTTCGGTCCTAAATGAAATCAACAGCACTGTAAATGATATTCCCGATGATGAAAAAGTGCGTGTTTACTATGCCGAAGGCCCAAAAGGGCTGATGACTGATCCATCAGGTTCTCAGCACTCCCAGGTCATTGATATCTGCGGTGGCATCAATGTTGCTGATTGTCCGCTCACTCCAGGAAGCGGCATGACGCAGGTTTCAATAGAGCAGGTAATGACCTGGAACCCCGAGGTAATTATCACATCAAACCCGCAGTTCTATTCAACAGTGTATTCTGACCCTCTCTGGTCAAGCGTGGATGCTGTGCAGAACAAACGGGTATACCTTGCTCCTCAGAATCCTTTCTGCTGGATTGACAGGCCACAGGGTCCTCACCTCATAATCGGGACTGCCTGGACTGCAAAAATGCTGTATCCTGACCTTTTCACAGATATGGACCTCCCACAGTTGACCCGCGAGTTCTATTCAGAGTTTTTCCACTATGAACTCACTGATGAAGAACTGAATACGCTACTTAACCCTGCAGCAGAGGTCTGAAAGTGAGCGAGAAGGGTAAATCTCCGGGTTTTCCCTATATTGCTGAACATATCTTTACTCCCATCTACCCTGTAATAGCAGCTCAAATTATTGAACAGAGCAAAAGAAAACAGGGCATATGCCTGGACCTGGGATGCGGTATCGCATCCCTGGGAATAGCTGTTGCGGAAATCACAGATATGCAGGTCTACGGCGTTGATTTTTCAACTAAAATGTGCAGGCTTTCTAAAGACAAAGCTAAACGCCACTGCCTTTCAGGTAAAGTTGTTCCTTTGCAGGCTGATGTGCACATGCTCCCCTTCAAGAATAACTGCGCAGACCTCATAGTAAGCCGTGGGTCAGTATTTTTCTGGAAAGACCTGCATGTGGCTTTCACGGAAATCTCCCGCGTCCTTGCTCCGGGCGGACAGGCCTGGATAGGGGGTGGTTTTGGCACAAAGGAGTTGAAAGCACAGGTCGCCGAAAAAATGGTTGAGATAGACCCGGACTGGCATGACAGTTCAAAAGAACGCCTCAGTCCGGAAAACATTCAGGCTATACAGGAAGCTGGAAGACAGACCGAAATTCTCTCCCGCGTAGTCCATGACGATTCGGGCTTCTGGGTGGTATTAAGCAAAGGAGGTTAAAAATGAAGTGCAATGTGTGCGAATTCGGGTGTGAAATCAATGAATACAGCAGGGGCAGATGCGGCACTTACGTCTGTGCCGGCGATACCATAGTCCAGGACCCTGATATTGGATACATGGGGGCATATCCTGTTTCCATAGAATCAATTCCTCTGCTTCATTATTACCCCTCAGGTAAGTTCCTTCAGGTCTTCAGTACGGGCTGTAATTTTCAGTGTTCCGGGTGTGTGGCTCGCTTACTGGCATCAGGAAAACATCTTTCCCGCACCCCCCTCACCCCCTCTCAGGTAGTGGAAAGAGCTCTGCAGCAACAGTGTCTGGGTGTAGTTTCTACACTGAATGAGCCTGCTGCAAATTATTACCTGTTCAGGGATCTTGCAGTGCAGGCAAAAGAAAAAGGTTTGCTCACGGGCTGTTCCACTAACTGCTATTTCACGGGCAGGACTTTAAACAAGCTTGGGCAGCTTGTGGATTTCATGAATGTTGGGATCAAGGGTCATTCTGTCCAGAGTTACAAAAACTGCGGAGTTCCTTCATCAGCTCCTGTTTTCCGCAACATTTCCCGGCTTTTTGACATGGGAGTGCATGTTGAAACTTCAGTCGTTTATTGCAGGGGAAACGAGGAAGATGTGATAAAGGTTGCAGAAACGGTGTCTGATATCTCCCCCAGCATTCCGGTTCAGGTCATGAGATTTATTCCTTTCGGGGATGCTCCGATTGAACTTGAACCCTCCATAGGAGAGGCGGAGAGCCTGTGCACATCTCTGCGCAGGCACGTGGACCACGTTTATCTCTTCAATTCTCCGGGTACAATATTATTGAATACGTACTGCCCTGAATGCGGCGGGACTCTGACAGAGAGGGAATTCCATGGGCCTATGGGTGCCAGGCCTTTAAAACCCTGGATAAATTACACCTGTACTTGCGGGAAGAGTGTCCCGGTTAGAGGGACAACTGCAACAGAAAGCTTCAGTGAGGCAGGTTTCATTGGCGGTTACAGGATAAGCCGGGCTTTCGGGATGGTCCATTCAGTGCTTATATGTCTGGGAATACTGGATGATTTCAGGTTAATAGAGACCTGGGGAAAAATCTCCGATACCGAGACCCTTATGCAAATACACCATATGATCCAGCATCCTTACACTTACCTTGAGTTTATCAGGCTTATTGCGGAAATGGCGGATGTGCCGGAAAGAGGAGAAGAACTTATTTCTTATATCCGGACACGTCTGGAGCTTGTCCAGTCCATTGCAGCAGAAAACAGCGGTCACAAGGTATATTATTGCATGGGATCTCCTCTCTTTGCCCTGAACGCCGGGAGAATGGAAAACAGCCTTGTAACGTTTTCCGGGGGCGTAAGCATTAATAAGCATCTTCAAAAGGAAGGCAAGCCGGGTGTAAATGTTTCTCCTTCCTTTATTAATGAGCATAATCCTGACACTATTTTCATCTCCGGTTTCCTTTCCCGCCCCCTCGATGAATTCTATTCCCTGTGCCGGCAATACGGCATAGAGGCGGATGCTGTAAAACAGCAGCGGGTCTATGAAGTCCCGCCTTCCTGGGATTTTGGAAACCCCCGCTGGATACTGGGGCTCATGTACATAACAGACAGGCTGCACCCGGGAAACTCCGGAATTGACCTGAAAATGGAAGCAGATGAGTTCTACATGCAGTTTTACGGCATGCCATTTGAGGAAGCCACGCCTAACAGGTCTTTTCACAGGCCGTCTTCCGGGACCTGGCCCAGGCATGTTTTGAGGTGCACTCATGCCTGACTGCAGGTATTCCCGCACCACTGTTCTGGTGTATCTGTTGCCTTTCGCCTTACTCATAGGCTCCCTTTTTGTAGGGAGATATCAGACTCCTGTATCGGCGGTTGTTGACGAGAGTATGAAAGCTTTTTCATCTCTCTTTTTTGGCACTCCTGCTTCGGTTTCCACTCACCATACGGTACTATTCAATATAAGGCTGCCCAGGATACTTGCAGCTTTGATGGTAGGAGCTGCCCTTTCCACAGCTGGTGCCTCTTTTCAGGGGATTTTCAGGAATCCCCTTGTCTCTTCCTATATCCTGGGAGTGGGTGCAGGTGCGGGTTTTGGAGCATGCCTGGCAATACTGCTGTGGAATAATTATCTGTTCATACAGCTGATGGCTTTTGCTTTCGGACTGCTGGCAATGTTTATGTCCATAAGTATGGGTAAAGCCAGTAAAGGTACGGGAACTCTGGTGTTCGTGCTTTCAGGAATGATAGTGGGTTCGGTTTTCACAGCTCTTACCTCACTGGTAAAATATGTGGCAGATCCTTATGATGAACTTCCTGCAATAGTATTCTGGCTCATGGGAAGCCTTGCTGCTGTCAGGTATGGTGATCTGCTCTACATAGTATTACCCATGTCTATTGGGGCTCTGGTGCTGTTTCTTCTAAGGTGGCGGATCAATATCCTGTCCCTCGGAGACGAGGAAGCTAAAGCTCTTGGGATAAACGTGGAAAAAATGCGCCTGATTATCATTTTTTGTGCAACCCTTATGACTTCAGCAGCAGTCAGCATCAGCGGTGTTATTGGCTGGGTCGGACTGGTTGTGCCCCATATCTCAAGGATGATTGTTGGTCCCAACTACAGCCGCCTCCTGCCCATGAGTATGGTCCTCGGGGCATCTTTTATGCTTCTTGTAGATGACCTGTCAAGAACTATTGCCGCTACGGAGATTCCCCTGGGAATCCTCACTTCCCTTGTAGGTGCTCCTTTGTTTGCATATCTTCTTAGAAGGGGGCGCATGGGATGGAATTGATGCTGGAAGTGAAATCTCTTGCTTTCTCCTATGGAAACGGGTCGGTATTTGAGAACGTATCTTTCTCGCTAAAAAAAGGCGAGGTTATGTGCATCCTGGGCCCGAACGGAGCAGGAAAGTCTACATTGATCAAGTGCATTGCGGGAATTCTCAGGCCTGCTGCCGGTTCTGTCCGCATTCTGGGCGAAGATACGACTTCTCTCGGGGCAAGGGGAATTGCCCGGCTTATAGGTTATGTGCCCCAGCAGAATGAGGTTGTGTTTCCTTTTTCCGTACTGGATTTTGTTATTATGGGCCGTGCACCTCATCTTTCCATGTTTTCATCCCCAGGTGCAGAGGATATGGAGATTGCAAGAGAGTCGCTTGCAGTAGTAGGGCTTTCTGACCTTGCGGAAAGGCCGGTTTCCAGTCTTAGCGGCGGGCAGAGCCAGATGGTGCTGATAGCCCGGGCTCTTGTCCAGAAACCGTCTCTGCTTTTGCTGGACGAGCCAACTTCTCACCTTGATTTTGGCAACCAGGTCCTTGTGCTGGAAACTGTGAAGAGACTGGCATCTATGGGGATATCCATTGTGATGAACACCCATATGCCGGACCATGCTTTTCTGATGGAAAGCAGAGCTGCAGCTCTGACCGGAGGCAGGTTGGTTGCCCTGGGAAAAGTTGAAAATGTTGTAACCAGCAAAATGATGTCTTCGGTTTATGGTGTAAATGTAGCTGTCAGGGAAATTGAGGATATAAAAAGGAAAGTATGTCTGCCCCTGGGAAAGTAAAAGACTGAATATGTTTTAAATAACAGAAAAAAAGGCACAACCGCTTGAATTTTACTTTTACGATAAAAGTCTGAAAATAAAAAAACAAAAATTAAAAGCTAGTGGAGAATTTTTATGAACTTAAGAACATATAATGCTGTAGCTCTGGCTATCTTTTCGCTAACGTTAATCTTTACGCTGGCAGGAACATGTATGGCTATGCCGGTTGAAATCAGGGGTACTCCCTTTGATACCGGAAGCACGGATGCACAGAATATTTCATGGGATTTCAGAAATTTTGGAGCCTTTTTCTTTGGTGCGAATAAGTACAGTAATTTACTGAATGGGTCTGGTGAACATCTTTATTTTGAAGATAAAGGAGGCAATCCTTCTCTTGGAAAAGATAATCCTTCAGCTAATATCATTGATGAAGGTGAACTGATTTATACTACCAAGCAGCTCTCCTCGAAGTATAAGGTATTTTCTGAAGAAACAAATGTGACAAAGGTGTCTTTCTTTTATACACTGCCGCTATTTGGTAAATCATATTGTGCTATTGACAACGATGCAACAAATCTCGCCAGGATGCTGTACAAGCAGGATGAGAACGAAAAGAAAACACTCAGGGCAGGAGAGACCTGGGATATTGCCGGCGGATACAGCCTTACTCTGAATGGAATTGATGTTGAAGGCAATAAATGTTATTTTTCGCTTTACAAGAACAATACTGAGATAGAGACTGCGGTAATCTCCACAGATGGCACTATAGATGACAGGATATTTGTTGCAGAAGATGAATTTGGAGACAATGCCTCACATGTCTATTTCGTTACATTTGTAGATTCTATTTTTGCAAGCGCTGATGCCGATTTTGCAGTGTTCAAATACACCTGGTTGATAGATAAGGACAGGCCTCTTTCTATTGAATCCGGGGACGAGTTTGGCAGTTTCGAAGTAGATCAGGCTCTTGAAAACATGATAGTAATGTCAAACTCTGACGCAATAACAATTAATGTCGATGCTGACAGCAGGACCAACATTACAGACGAGTGGTATTTCAGGACATCTGATGAAAGAAAAGGAAGCAATGGAGGATATGTGATCTACCCCGCAAAAACAGTTATTATTGAAGAACAAAAGCCTGTAGCATCAGGAACTGAAACTGCAGGAACCAATACTTCAGCCAGCACATCCGGCAGTTCTCAAATGCAAGAAGTAGATGGCACACAAACAAAAGCAATAACAGATAACTCCAGTGAGAAGAGCGAGGCGATTTATAGGGCTTCATCTGAAGTCCAGAATGAAACAGAAACTCCTGTAAATGCCAGCAGTGGTGCTGTAGCAAGTTCCGGCTTCGGAGGATTTCTTGCTGCTATCTCTCTGGCCAGTATAGTTTATTGTTTTAAAAAGGATCGTCTTTAAAGAAAGGAAGTAACCTCAAAGTTCTGATTAATCTCTTCCTTTTTTATTTTTTTTGAACAGCTCAACATAGTTTTTTGGATGTCTTTTTAATAGGTTTTAAACCGTTTTTAAGGCAAATCTCAACTCTCCATGAGGAAACCTTTCGATTTGTATATGCAATTCGGAACCTTATGTTAATCTTTCTGAATCCGGATAATTTCGGTTTGTATTTTGTGGGAGTTTTTCCAGATTTGCCTGAACACTATCTCCCTGGGGGACATTTATTTATAAAATCCGAAAAGGAGATTCGGAAGATGAATGAAAAAATACAGAGAAAGACTCCAGAACCCGTTTTGTATGGTCTTTTCTTTGGGAATGGAAAGTTTCTCACTTCCGCAGAAATAAGAACCATGCAAAGCCTTGGGGTCATTCCGCAGCAAAAATATCAACTCAAAAAGTGAACCGGAAAAGAGCACATTGCGAAAATGTCAGATAACTCATCTGTAATTTTCGTTTTTCAACAGTATACATAAGTACATATTTGCTGATAGGTACAAACCAGTGCTCGAATTATCTCTCGTCCTTTTTAAAAGAGTATGTCCTTTTACCTTTCTTTTTTAGCTTGAATAATCTCTTTCGGGTGACCCCTTCCATTATTTCTTCCTCTTTCATATAAATATCTCTAAAAGAAAGAATGCCCTCAGGCTTAAGAACCCTGTGAAGTTCTCTCATGACAATTTCTGGCTTTTTCAGGGCATGAAAAGTATCATAGAAAAGGACTACATCTACGCTAGCGTCGAAGAGGCCTGTATTGTAGTCAGTAAGGATAGTCTCCACATTTTTTATTTGCTTTATATTAGCCAGATGGCGGACCATTTCAGTGGCGACAGGGTTAATATCCAGGGCATAGACCTTTCCTGAAGGACCTACCATTTCGGAAGCATCAAGAATATAGGAACCTGAACCGCAGCCATAATCCAGAATTTTAAACCCTGGTTTTATTCCTACTTCTTCGAGGATCTTTCTGCGGGGAAAAAAGAAGTCTCGGAACTTAAAGATAAGGGTATTTGCGTGGAATCTAATATCAGACTCTGGGTCTTCCGTGATGTTTTCCTCCGTTATGGTTAGTTTCCGGTCAATAAGAATTCAGGTCTTTCTCTTTCAGGTAGCTTTTTCCTTCAAGCCACTTTGAGACTCACATGCCTTATATTTTGCCTGCGGAAAGTTTTTGCAATTTTTATTGTTCTATACAAATATTTGGAACATCTATAACCAGAATATTGCCTTCAATAGCTATCAGACTTTCTATTGTAGCGCAAAACCTTATCTAATATCGGAAAATAGATTAACCTCTAAAGTATCTAAGTAAGGTAATGAATATCTTAGTAAGGTAATGAAATATCTGAGTAAGATCCGTATTCTATGAACGGAAGGAATAAGAGTGACAAGCATTAAAGCCGCCTGTATCCAGATGAATATATCGCTTTGTTCAAAACATGAAAACCTTAAGCGTGCCCTTTCCCTTGCAGAAGAAGCGGTTTCAAAAGAAGCCGAGCTGCTTGTCTTTCCGGAAGTTTTCTCAACAGGCTTTTGTTATGACCATATAGAAGAAGTGGCTGAAACTGCCTCCGGATCCACATTCGAAGCCCTCCGCGACTTTTCAAGAGAATATGGCTGCATTCTTGCAGGCTCAATAATAGAAAAGATGGAAAGGAAAGAAAGGGATGCAATAAGTTTAGAAAAGAAAAATCATTTCCAGTTCAATCTCGGTTTCTGCATCGAATCCGGAGAGCTAACTGGCATCCGCCGAAAAGTACAGCTTTACGGCCCTGAAAAAAAATATTTTGTATCCGGAGACAGCATAGCTCCTATCAGGCTGCAAAAACACGAGCTTTCCATAGGGCTTATAGTTTGCAATGAAATCAGGTATCCGGAAATTGCACGAAAACTTGCCCTTGAGGGAGCAGACCTGCTGGTTTCAACTGCCGAAATTCCAGATTTTTATATATATCCCTGGCGTATTATGTCTATTTCCCGGGCGATTGAAAATCAGCTGCCTCATATCGCCTGCAACAGGGTGGGAAAGGACAGTTATTCAACTTATCCCGGCGGTTCTCTTATTGCCGATGGCTGGGGCCGCATTCTGGCAGAAGCTGGAACGAAAGAGTGTGTTCTTCTTGGAGAAATTGATCTGGAAGAGGCAAGAGAAATCAGGCAAACTGGCTCTATTCTCGAAGACCGCAGACCTGATCTGTATTAAAAATAAGAGATCCCTCAATAAATTATTTACATTTATGATTTTATCTCTGTGGTGATAAAACACCTGGAAGATAACTTATTGAAAAAACGCTTTTTTGATCAACTCTGTTAATATATAAAGTCAAACACAATATAAAAGCTCAACATAACGACAGTTCAACATAATAATAGCTCAACATAATTCACACTTTAGTTTGTTTATTTGTTTTAGGAGCTTGTTTGTCTATTTATCTGCTTTTCTTCCTTCTATTCACTTGAATTTATCCGGAAAATGAAAGGAGCAAGCAGTCTAAAAAGTTTTGCCATCAATTATATTAGTTACAGAACTATTCATAAATAAATATATAAAGGTAGCTAGATCAAAATCATTTGTTAGAGATGATGGAAATTTTGAGGAACAAATAAAATGTTTAGTCGGCTACTGAGTTGATATAATATGGGAAACAATAATCCTATCCTTAGTCTAGGAAAAGATGTGTTGCTCTATGTTCCAGGAAGGTTGTTTCCTGCATTATTTGGATTTGTTGGATTATCTGTTTATACTCGAATATTTTCCCCCTCTGAATACGGGGAATACTCATTAGTAATGGCTGTAATCGGTACGATAGGACTATTTGCATACGCATGGATAATCCAGTCAAATTTAAGATTTTTTTCAGATTATAAAGATAATGATTTAGACACTTTTATATCGACTTCTTTTTTCGTTTTGATTATAAGTTTATTTTTTTCGGCTATAGCATTATTGATTCTTGCAAAATTCTCAACGAATTCTATAATTCCTATAAAATATTTTATATTGTCCATTGGAGTTCTGATTAGTACTTCTTTTTTCGAAGTTTTGATTAACGTTTTGCGAGCTGACAGAAATCCAAAATACGTTTCAATTTTTCTGATTTTATCTTCGATTTTATCGCTGTCAGTAAGTTTATTTTTAATTTACTTCTCCAATATCAGGATCTCCGCAATATTTATTGGCTCTATATTGGTCAATTCTTTGTTATGCATATTTCTTAGCTTAAAGTTTAATATTCCAAAACGTATCAAATTCAGATCATTTTCAAGTAGAACATGCAGAGATTTTGTTAATTATGGTATTCCTTTACTTATAACTATGATTCTGTCATCGATTTTGTTTCTCACTGACAGATACCTGATCGCTCTTTTTAAAGGAAATGGGGCAGTTGGGATTTACTCGGCTGCGTATAACTTAGGTGCTTATCCTATGTCTATAATCTCCTCTATCCTCATTTTTGCAGCATTTCCAATTATAATTGACACATGGAATCAGAGTGGTAAGGAGACTACTAAGATACTAATTGAAAAAATATCAAGATATTATCTATTAGTCGCATTTCCTTCTCTTGCAGGTACTGCTCTTCTATCTGAAGAATTTATCCAGTTTCTGGGAAGTGATTATCTTGTTGGTCATAAAATACTTCCCCTGTCTTTTTTTGGATCGACAACACTAGGACTGTGTGTATTTGTTAACAAAGGCCTGGAACTTACTAAAAACACTAAAGTATCAGCTATTTTAGTTGGAACTTCAGGGATCTTCAACGTTATCCTGGATTTATTATTTATTCCAAAATATAGTTATTTTGGAGCAGGAATGGCAACAGCTGTTGCTTATTTTATCTATTTTTTATTATCCGTTTTTGTATCAAAGAAGTATTTAGCATGGAAAATATATTTTAATTCGACAATAAATATTATAGCCTCTTCAGCAATTATGTCGGTTATAATAATCTTATTTAAAAGAAATCTGGGTGAATCTTTTTCAAGTTTAGTTTTTTTAATTTTATTGGGAATTATTGTTTATTTTATGTCTTTAATTTTTTTTAGAGAAATAAAAGACGAAATTTTGTTTATCAGGGATTTTATAAATAAGTTTTTACACGATTACAATAGATAAAGGTTAAAGAATTAATAAAAGTAATTAATAAGGTCTTTTATAAGTACTGTTTTTAAACTAACCAGTGGGTTATTATTTTGTTAGAATTGAGAAATAAGGTATACTCTTTAAAGAATTAATATAAGGTATACTCTTTAAAGAATTAATATATCTGATAGGTCTTAAATTAAGCCTAAAATTCAACAAGTTTAGGAGAACAAATTTAGAAGAACAAATTTAGGTTTTACCTATAATATGCAGGATCTTCAAAATGATGACTATGCAAAAATAAACAAATAGGGACCAAATTGCTATGTTAAATAAATTGTTCAATCTTTTGGACCATATTTTCGACTCAAGGAGTATTTCCTTTAAGAACAATATGATAATCAATATCTCTATCATGATATTATTGAATTCGGAGAAAATAGTTAAAGAGTTAATAATATTATCGGGCATTAGATATGCCTCCAAAAGTCTCTAAAATATATCACATGTAGATTTTTGCAGTTCCAACATCATATATACAATTTAATAGTTGGTCAAATCCGTAAGTTTTTCTTAAGTCATACTTTCTTTCTACATCAAGTCGACATAGGACTGCAATTTTGTTATTTCTGATATAATCTAAACATTGATCTTGGTCCATAATTGTCTCTTGGTTTGAACTCATTGGATGTACTTTTGTTGGAATATACCTTACATCTCTTTCAGTTATTTGGGAAATTCTTTCAGACATATACGCATCTGAGGTTAGGTATCCTTCGAGTAATTCATCAATGTTTTTAACCAATTCAAGTTCTGATTCTTTTATGAAGTATTTATAGTCAATTTCACCTCTGTATTTAGGAGAATCAATATTTGCATGGGAGTTTGTAATCATAAAAAAAGAAGAAACAAATAGAATAAAAAAAACAAGGATGGCCTTTTGGGAATTACTACTTGATAATGAAATAATTTTTGTAAAACCAACTGAAGCAAATATTAAGTAACTTACGTAAATGAAAGCTGGCCATCTATAGGGTTCATTGTTACTTATCCCAAATAACGGAAACCCAAAAAACATAAAGAACAATCCTGTGAACACAAAAAATAATGCAAAATTTTCGTTATTTATATATTTTCGTGATAAGATGCAAAGGGTACCAATTATGCCAAATAAATTATATATTAGAAATCCAACGATATCTAAAATCTGTATATTTTCGCTGGCATGATCAGTTATAGGTTCCCTATTTAAAAATCCTAACTCATTCGAAACCGAATAATTTAATCCATTCATTATAAGATCAAAAAATGAATAGTAAGGATTAATCCAGTGAAAGAATGTTAATACTATTGAAGCTATTACGAATGTATAACTCAATATATGTTTTTCTTTTTGATCAATTAAATATATGTGTCTATATATAATATCTGAAGAATATATGGCTATAGTTGAGAGTATTAGAATAAAAGATGATGCTGTATGGGCCCAGACAATAATAACCAGATACATCAAAGAAAAGCATTTAAATATCAATGGATTTTTTTGCTTGCCCAATAAGGTGTAAAGTAGTATCGTATAAATTGAAATAGCATAGCTCATTGCTATTATCTGTACACTCCACTGAATATTAAATTCCGCAAAGTTTATAAGCAGCATTGAAAGTAAAGCAATATCTGGGCGTTTAGTAATTTTTTTTGAAATTAAGAAAACAAAAATTGTACTGAGGGTAAGCGTAAATCCTATCATGAACATTGATTCTTTTGTGCTTAAGTTCCCTACTATATTAAAACTAGCTGCAAATACGTGCATTAACGGATAACTTAAATAATATGGATCTGCTCCAGGTCTAAATTGTATCTGACTGTAATGTATAATATCTTGTATATGTTGTTCATGTGACCAGGGGTCTATACCTATTGGATATGGTGAAATAAAGAATGCACTGGCTTTCAAGAGAAGAGACAATAATAGAATTTTAAATATTATTTTCGATATTTCAAAATTGTTTTTGTACTTTGAGAAGGTTATTTGTAAACCGATCGTTGATACGTCGATAGATACAATGATAAAGAAAAAAAGTGGGCGTATATATAAGCCCTGTTGCCAGTATATCATTATTATTATGGCTAAAGTGCAAATCCAATACAAAATATTTATTATTTTCTGATGTCTTGCACTTATATGAATACCTGTACTCGTATTCTCTTTGAGTAGTTTATCTTGAAAAACTATATAAAAAAAAGATGCAGCTGTAATCAAGGGCCCTAATGTAATAAGATACTTATTACTATAAAGTAGATTTAAACCAGTAATAAATAGTCCTAAAAGTACCCCCACTAAAGCAAATAGTCTGTCGATTGAAAGTAGATTTTTTTTATTTAAAATTTGGGCAATAACTATGATTAATATTAATATTAACGTTATTAATATTAAAGTTCCCCTGATTGGGAATGATGTCGGTAACAAATTTCCCCCCTCTTCGTTGTCACTCAAAATCATCTGGTACAAATTCTAAAACTGTTTAAATACATAATGTAGTTATTAATTTTTTCATCTGGGAGTCTAATGAAAATTCTTTAATAGCTAAATTTCTGGCACTTCTTGCTATTTTAAAACTTTCATTTTCATTGTACAACAAATATAGTAATCCAGATGCAACTTCTTTTGGTTTATCCTTATCTACGAGTATAGCGTCTTCATGATTTTTAAATATGCTTTGTGTTATAGAATCCTTGCCAACAACACATGGGAGTCCACAAGATAGTGCTTCAATGACATTATTGCCTATGCCTTCAACTAAGGAGGAACAATGAGAGCTAAAAATGTCAGAAGCATTTAATATTTCTTTAATATCATGTCTCCCTCCCAAAAAAGTGACAAATTCATTTAGATTATTATCATAAACATATTTTTTTAAATCGTTTTCAAGTTCTCCTTCTCCTACAAAAACAAAATGTGCATTTTTGAATTTATTAACCACAATAGGTATAGATTGAAGAAGTATGAACGGACCGTTTTTTTCAACTAACCTTCCAACAAATGTTATTATCTTTCTATTGTAAGGAATTTTTTCATGGTTTGACCTATTCGGCTTATATTCATTAATATCGATACCATTTCTTATTATAGTCACTTTTCTTCTGGGAAAATACTGCTGAACAAAGTATTTTTCAAATTCTGAAACCGCCATGAGGTTATCTGAATATCTAAATACAAACATCTCAATCAGTTTTAAAAAATATACGAAAAATCTCCATCTTAATTCTATCTTCTTAGAATTACAATGTAATATCTCATAAGAAGGAGGACCATGCAAAGTAATGTGTACCGAAATATTAACAACTAATTTTGCAACACAGCATGCAAGACCGTCGTAAATACCATGTACGTGGAAAACTTTCACATTATGCTTTTTATTTAGATAAATTGTGAGGTAAAATATATAACATATGTAAGGAAACACTGTTAAAAATAAAGGAAATTTTGTGTAAAAATCACTAAGGTATTTATAATGTATATTTTTTGAGCAAGGTAAAATAGTGGGGTTGTGTTTGGGTTGACAGATGATTGAATATATAGAATAACCATTTTCGGCTAAATATTTAATTCTTCTTCTTGTTCCTGAAGAAGGTCCTCCATAATCCGTAATATCGATCATAAGTATGTCTGCAATAGCACAGCCACTTATTTTTGGATTATTCATTCAGATCACTTTTATATTTACTCCCATATTAAATATTTATATCTGGTGAAAATATTTTTAGTAAATAATTCCTCATATATTTCCACAATTTCTTTTGTAATATCCTCCCACGTAAACTGTGCTCCATAAAGTGCAATTTTTTCATAATTCCATTTTTTGTTAAGAGCATTAACAATCTTTTCTGCTAAGTCTTTTGAATTTGCTGGTTCTACCAGATACCCATAATCTTCGGAAGTTATTATTTCCGGAATTCCCCCAACATTCGTACCTATAAACGGCTTACCGCATCCTAAACATTCGAACATAACAGTTGGGTTCCCCTCATTCAAGCTTGGAAGGACAAAAAAATCACAGGCGTTCATCCATAATGGAATTTCAGAATGTGGTTTTGGGCCAACAAATATGAAGTAATTGGATAATCCTGAAGACTCAACCTGACTCTTTAATTTATTACTTAATTCCCCGCTTCCGACTATTATACAGATTATGTCCTTTCTCTCGTTTATGACATCACGAACAGCATCAATTAAATATTGCTGTCCCTTTACTTTTTCCACCCACCCAACATTTAAAATTATCTTCTTATCTAGAGGAAGATTGAGTTTTTCTCTGCACTTATCTGAAGTTATAGGGTAAAATAATCCAGTTTTATATCCATTCGGTAGAACCTTTACAGGAGTGGTAACGTTTAATTTATCTATACACGACAAATTACTATTACTCACAGTTATTATATAATCAGCAGAATTAAGGACGTATCTTATTTTCTCTCTCCATTCGGCATCCCTAAATGGATAATCATAGATGTCCTGACCATGTGCAGTGACTACAAACGGGACGTGATATTTTTCCTTTAATTTTGCGCCAACATACCCCGAAGTCCAGGTATTATGAGAGTGAATTAAATCGAAATTGATATTTAGCTTCTTAATTGCTTTTTCTACAGAATCTAAATGTTTATCTCCAAGTTTTTTATATTGGGAATTTAGGGGGCCATATAAAATGGGCGTATTACAAACACTGATATTGGAAGGCTTATCTATCAAATCGATTTTTGAACTAAGTTTGTATGGGTCTAATAAATTGATAGGTATGTAATTCGCGATCTCTGCGATCGGGTTTGATCTTACCAGTACAGAGACTTCTTTAAAATATTTGGAGGTTTCTTCTACCGAGTCTTTTACGAAAGAAGCGTATGATTCAGAAATATATAATATATCTTGAGTTTCTGTTTTCAAGAAAATCACCATATCTTTCTAAATTATATCTTCTCATTGACCGCCGACATTATTTTTTGAACCGCGTCCCCCTCACCAAATCGATTGGAGTATGTATTCGATGAAGGCTTGAATTCACTAATTGCTTCGATAATTTTCTTTTTATTTGCCCCGACAAGTATATTCCATCCGTCTTCAATAGTTTCTATCCATTCGGTATTTTTTCTCAGGGTGATGCAGGGAATCTTCAAAATATATGCTTCCTTCTGGATTCCTCCTGAGTCAGTGAGAATCATTCTAGATGCAGACATTAGCTGGAGGAAATCCAGGAATCCTAAAGGTTCGGTTAATTGAACGGTCTCAGCAAATTTATCATATAAATTGTATTTTTTCAGGGTTTTTTCAGTTCTGGGATGCAAAGGAAACACAATATTTTCTTTTATTTCAGAAAAAGCATCAACAATGTTTTTGAGATCACCTATATTATCGATATTCTCTGCTCTATGGAGTGTAGCCACAAGAAAATCTTTATTTTCCAAATTGAGTTTTTTTAAGATATTGGATTTTTTCTCTGCGATAGCCTTGTAAGCGAATAGAGAATCAACAGTTAAGTCCCCAGTCAAATATACTCCCTTAGAAATTCCTTCGTTTTTTAAGTTCCAAACTGCATTATTTGTCGGGCAAAAAAGCAGGTCAGAGCAGTGATCCACTAAAATTCTGTTTATTTCTTCAGGCATTGATCTATCAAAACTTCTTAATCCTGCCTCCACATGAGCAATTTTTATATGTAACTTAGAAGCAGCCAGTGAGCCGGCCAGGGTAGAATTAGTGTCCCCATGAAGCAATACAATCTCGGGTCTTTCTTTTATGAGGACTTTTTCAATCCTTTTGATCATTTCTCCTATTTGGTAGCCATGGGAACCCGAACCAACTTCTAAAAAATATTTTGGTTTGGATATGTTCAGCTCATCAAAAAAAACACTGTTCATCTGGTAATCGTAGTGTTGTCCCGTATGGATTAATATTTCTTCGTGTTGCTTTCTAAGTTCTTTTGAGACTATAGAGGCTCTAATAAATTCAGGTCTTACTCCCACTATGCATCCAATTTTCATGGACCCCCCCCATAAAAATTTTTTATTCTGCTATTATCTATTAGTCGTTTTTTCCCCACTTATGTTAATATTCAATGAAATATGGATAAAAGATGCTATTAATTATTTATCACGTCTTATTATTTTAAGTGTTTTTAGTATTAAGATAAATATCATAATATTCCTGCATATTTGATACTCTGTATTTGTTATAGTTTTCAAACAACCAGACCAAAAATTTAGTGAAGCTAATCTTTTCGGATAGTAATTTTTCACGCCTCAGCTTATATATCTTAGAAATATCTGGTGTATGCAACAGATCAATGCATTTTTTTATTGCCATTTCAGGCTCCCTAATATTATGTATCAAATTATATTTTTGCTCTAACTCAACAAAATTCAGCATCTCATTCTTAGAGCCTACCCAGCTGTTACAGCGTACTGCGGGAGTACCTAAGACAGCTGCTTCTGTTGTCATTGTTTGAGAATCCGAAACAAGTAAACTGGCAAAGTAAAGGGCATCATGCATCCTTTCTAAAGGGAACCGAATAAGATATTTTTCCAATTCTGCTGGTACTCCCCCGTCTGAACTGATAAAAATATTTGAATGCTTTGAGAGTTCGTTAACTAACATCACTTTGTCGCTAACATTAAAACCTGAAGCCTTTACATCATGAAGCGCAACATCATATGCAGCAAACCTCACGAGAATAAAACTCTCTTTTTTATCGAGATTCATTAACGAAAAAATATCTGTGCTGGGAACAAAATAATCTGGGTGCAGATATGCAAGCTCTTTAAAACTTTCTACTTTTATGTTTTTCTTGCCTAAATCATGAGTGAAAGAAGTAGGTGTTATAATGACATCTGCTAAAGGATGAGTGACGTATCGATCATATGTGAGAAAATTGTCCGTGAAAATAATTGATTTCGCATTCACAAGTTTTGAAATATGGGATGATGCAGTTCCTCCAACTCCAATTATGAAATCAGGTCTGAATTCTTTTGCTATTTTATATAGTTTTGACTCAAACAGTATCTGATCCTTAATACGTCCAAGTCCTTTTCCTTTCTGAACTGTGAGCAGATCATACTAAAAACCATAGGAATTAAGCAGTTCTACAGAAATATCTTTTTTTTCAGCCGCAATTTTTATTTTGTGTCCTTTCTTCTGCATAGTCCATATGAAATTTTTAAAAAAATGAACGTCTGCTGGATGATCAATAGTAATTATAATTTTCATAATGACCATCCTCTTCGAAAAATCATTTTTCTTTTATCTGAATTTGACAAAAAATGTATACTTTGGTGTATGATTCCTATAACTGGCATTGGGTCATCGAGGGAAAGATCCCCATAACAGGTGTTTTTGTCCCAAAAGTTGATAAATTCTTTAAATCCTTCTCTCTTTCTTGAAGTTTGTGTAAGCCAGAGAATTTCGTTTGGAAATATCCAGCGATATATCAAACCCTCTTTATATAATGAGACAGGACTAAATTTACTCTCATTTGTCAGTTTGTATAATAAATATGGGAAGTCAACCCCTGCTTTTACAGATAAATTTAAACTCATCCAGAAGCGTGGATTAATTTCAAGTAATCTGGGAGTGTTTGATGCAGAATCATATAATACATCCATATGTGCAGGGCCTACCCATTTCATACTTCTAAGTATTTCCAAAAAATAATCTACCCATCTTTCTTTTTTAATACTTACTGCAACTGCTGCTGTTCCTCCCTGTAGCGGATACTGTTTAAGTTCTTTGTATACATGAATCGCTACAGGTTTGGAGTCTCTGTCAAATAGTACTCCGATGCTGTAATGTCCTCCATCATGGCTTATGTACTCCTGAACTATTGGATTTCCATATTCGTTTTCCACTTGCTTATATGCAATGTCAAACTTAGATCGAGAACTGACATACTTTATTCCTCTAGACCCGGAACTTATTCGGGGTCTAATCAAAACAGGATATTTCACGCGGTTTTTAATTTCTTCAATGCCAGTATCTTCTGGAAAATATGTCGCTGGAACAGGGATAGACAGTTTCTGAGCAATTTTTATTACTTCCCCTTTATTTCCAAGCTTAGAGACAGCGCTAAAATCTGCAAGATAAAGTTTGGTGTATCTCAAAAATTTTTCTTTATACTTTGACAGTAGCAGTGTTGTATCATCTGCAACAGGTATAATTAAGTTATATCTTTCTTGTTTGGTTAAATTCAGGACAAAATCGCAAAATTGATCTGGTCGTGTTACTGGAGAAGGATATACGACTGCTTTTTTGACATATTTTGAAAACGATGATAGGTTGTATCTAAAGTCCTCTCCGCAATGGATCTCAAACCCTTTTTCACCTAATGAACGTATTATTGCTAAAGCGGCAATTGTTTGCCCATCCATTACAAGGATTTTATTCATCATCATTTCTCCACTTTAATGGTAAATTCTTCAAATGCTTTGCAGGTACACCAGCAACAACAGTGTATTTAGGAACATCCCGGGTTACAACCGAACCTGCTCCTATTATAGAACATCTTTCAAATTTTCCTCTTTCAAGAAGAGGCTTTTTATTTTCTTTGTGATAGGTTTCTCCCCCACCAAGAGGGGTTATCGTGACATTTGGACCTAAATAGCAATTTATATCCACCTGGACATAGCTTATTTTTTTTAGTGTAAACAATCTCAAGTTGTTTGTGGGGGTATTTCTTGAAAGAATATACCAGAAATAAGAACCTATGTCTCCAAAATTCATGAATTACACTTCCAATAAGTAAGGTATAATATCTGTAATTCTCTGGCATTTAGTGCCGCTTTGTTTAATGTATCGTAAGACCTGCCTGACTCTTCTTTCAATCAATTCCCCTTTAAAAAGCCAGTAAAAAGAATTCCATTTCCCTAATTTTGGGAATTTTTCTCGTGAGATGTCAATTGGATGAAAATAAAAAATTGAATGCCCCCGCTTCAAACTCTGTTTTAATCCCTTCAAAATTATAGACGAGCCAAAAACTCTGAGCATTGGACCTCCAGACGTTGGAATTTTGACACCAATATCATAATAAGCCCAGGGAAATTCTATAAAATTTCTTTTTGGACCGGCTTCAAGACTGTTGTTCACAGGATAATATGGAGTTGATGAAACCCTTGTGAGAGGTGAATCTGTTTTTTTGTATAGGGAATTTACTGATACTGAGGAATCATATTCGAACCCTATTTTTTCAAGTGAGTCGAGCATCCAGCCGTTTACAAGAGCATTAGGTGCCCGGTATCCGACTACTTTTTCGCCGGATATTTTCTGTAATATTTGTTTTGCTTTTAACGTATCACTTTCAAATTTTTGAACTGACATCTCCGGTCTTTTTGATTTTGAAACTAATGAAAAATGATTTTTATTCATACGGTGAATAATATTTCTTCCTTTGTCTTCCATAAAATCCAGTAAGCGAGGATGATCAATCACACAGCTGTGATGAAGGCCGTGACAGGCTATTTCGTGTCCTCTTTCAGCAATTGATTCAATCAGGCCTGGATAGCGCTCTACGGTATCAGCAACAATAAAAAACGTGGCAGTTAACTGGAATTCGTCCATAATGTCCAGAACCCTCAGAGTGGGGTCTGTCAAGTAGTCGTATCTCTCTTTCCATGTTTCAAAAAACTCCTCTACATCTCTATATACTGAGAAGGAGGACCCACAAATCGTGGGCATATGATACCAATCTTCAATATCTATGGTAATAGATAGGCTATTCTTCTAAGCGTTTTTTCCATCAACTGCTTTGAAAAGGTCCATAAGTATCATCGGTTTCTTTTAGTTTCCAACTGCCATCTTCTAGTGATTAATTTCTTTCTTCTAGTTTCTAATTGACATTTTTTAATTTCCAATAAAGATCCTATTAATAAGAAAGTTAATCCATATATTATAAAATCTAACCTGCCTAAAAGTAACTTAAAAACACCATATAAAATTAAAATAGTTCCTGTAGAATAAAATATTCCAATAATATGAAAATTAATTAAATATTTTTTCCACGTTCTCCATAGGAACGCTCTTATAAAATAAAAACTGGTTTTAATTATAAAGGATGGATAATCAATTGTTGAACTTTCCTCTCCATACCTGGAAGGAATTGGGATATTAAGCACTTTCACATCATTCACATTTAATTTCACAAGTATGTCGTTTTCAAAAGCGTAACGTCTATATAAGGTAGATAAATCCAGTGTTTTCAATGCTTTTCTTGAGATTGCAGTGTATCCATTTTGGGGATCAGATATATTCCAGTACCCAGAAGCTAATTTATTCAAAAACGAGAGGAGAAAGTTTCCAATGCAGCGCCATTTACTCATTCCTTTTCTAAAATCCGAATTTATAAGTCTGTTACCTTTAGTGTACTCTGCTTCTCCATCAATAATTGGATTCAATAAATTTGGCAGGTATAGTGGATCCATTTGATTATCCCCAGCCATTACTGCTACAATGTCCATCTGCTCTTCTAGAGCTTTCATATACCCGGAAATAATAGCAGCCCCGACACCCCCATTTTTTTCATGTTGTATACACACAATACGAGAGTCTGTAAATTTTTTTATTTTTTCTGCAGTATCATCGATAGATGCATCATCTATTGCATATATTCGATCCACATAAGTGGGTATCGATGCAAGAGTTTTTTTAATTAATTTACTCTCGTTATATGCAGGGACTACTACCCCTATTTTATATTCCCTGTACATAGCATCCCCCCACAGGACTTCTCATAAGCTATGAACTACAAATATCCCAATAAAACTGAATATCAACATAGAATAAATTAATTTATTAAATTCACATATTTGATTTGTTAGATGCTCTTTACATCCTCCCCATCCTAAATATAGGATATATATGTATTAATTCCTATGTATATATGTCAATTTCTTTCTAACGTATATGGTAACTATATATATTTTATATTCTCTATATTTTTGAGAAAAGTGTGGTCATCCCTGGTGTCGCGTCAGCAGCAAAATATCACATGGATTCAATTTCAACTATTCAGAAGTCAAAGTGTGCTGGATAATTATTGAAAATATGGCACAGAATGTTACGCTTTATAAGGGTTCAATTTTTTTAAAAAACGTTGAAAATTATTTTTATATAAACTCATTTACATGAAATTAAATAGTTTGAGTATTTTTGCCCCTCTTCTCAATATTGCATAGCTTAATACTATACTGTAATAACCAAAAAATCCTTTTGACCATGAACCAGGGTGTATCAACAAATAAATTGGTTTTTTGGGTGTGTTCTTCAATTTCTCTATTAACTCATATGACGAACCGATTGAATGCCATTTCATCTGGCTATCATGGATTTCTTCAAATTTTTCAAAATTGACGTTTAGATAAGCTTCTCCCAGCAGTTCATTCTTTACCAATAAATCCTGGTGTGCTTTAAATATATCATAATTCACGTCATATTTTTTTCCACCCCACTTCACCGGACTGCTTCCATGGGCGCAGACTGTTTTGATATCAAGATTTGTACCCTTTCTAAATTCTTTCAATTCCTGATTAAACAATTCTATTGCCTTTTCAAAGTTGCCATTGCATTTTGCAAGGGTTTCATAATGATATCCTATTTCATGTCCCATCTCTGCAATAGAAGATATTACCTTTTGATCAAAAGTTTCTTTATATCTAAAATAATAGGTAGATTTAATACCTCTTTCATATTCAATTCTGGCGAATAGAAGCGCTTTATCAGGTCTGGAGTCTACATCATGGCGAAGTATTAATGTACTATCCTTTTCATCAAACTCACTTTTATCCTTCAGATATTCTAAAAGAGTTATCACTTTGTAGTCTGATAATGCCAAATTGTCGCATATAAATGCATACATCTCAAAAGTAAAGTCCCTCAAAAGATATCCTCATCCTCTAATTGTTTAATCAGAGTCCCCACTTTTGTTTTATCAGGTATATTTATAGAAATAGCTTACGATCTGTATTTGGGAAAATTGTCTATCGTCACCGGATATATAGTTAATGGAATAGCTTTATTTATATTTAGTCTCAAAAATAATTTGGAATAAATTACTTCTTCTATCTTTTTAATTTTATTTTTGCTTTCGTATGTATAACGATCAAGTTTAATCGATTCTCAGAAGGTTTGCTCAGAAGCTTTGGTACTTTCCAATTAGCAAAAGAGGAAAATATATTTCGAAATGTGACGATGTATTTTTTAGTGAACAATTCAGAAGAGTAATTCAGGTAATCAATTAATACTATCTCAGATTTTCCTTAAATTTAAGTTTAAGAAATTTTGCTAGTTGAATTGAGTCTGAATTTAAAGTAATGCCCGTAAAGCGAACTACCGCCAATCTAAAGACCTAGCTGCTTCCTGAGTCATTCTTCGGGTCAACCTCCGCAAGTCATACAGGCTCTACCCCACGGCCCGCAGGTGAAGAAATGTCAAAATGAAATGCATGAGCGTGATTATACTTGAGATACATTCCAGCTTCCGACTTTCCCCGGCTTTTTCCCTATCCCTTCGGGGGTGCATACCCTGTTATCCAATTTCGTATAGCCTGGTTTTCGCATCAGATCGTGGTGACAGTATAACAATATGATATTAACTACAAAGTAAAAATAATTAAGTAGAATCAATAACAAGAGAATGTGAGAAAGTTGACGCTTATATCCACTGAAATTAAGATTTCATGGGTTTTACGCTTATTCCTATAAAAAGAAAAAAACTATAGGATTAGCTTTTTATCTAAATCCTATAGCATTTAAGGCTATTTTTACCCTTTAAGTTCCTTTACAATCAGTTCACGGGCTGTCTTTGCATCTGCCGTGCCTTTTGTCTTTTTCATGACCTGTCCTACAAGGAAGTTCAGGGACTTTTCTGTTCCTCCGAGGTAGTCCTGCACAGCAGCTGCATTTTCGGCAATTGCTTCTGCAACAGCTTTTGTAACAAGGTCATCTTCGGCTTTGAAAAGACCTTTTTCTTCGATGATCTGCGAGGGAGTCTTTTCCTCCGTGCCGTCCAGAATGGTACGGATGACTTCAACTGCAGCCCTGTCACTGACCTTGCCTTCGGAAAAGAGGTTTACCAGCTCTACCATACCCAAGACCTTGAAGGAATTCTCCACTTCAGGGTCTTTTGCGTGGATGAAGCCAATGGTCTCGCCATCGTAAGAAGATATTACAAGGTCGCGGTAGTTAAGCTCCCCGAGGAAGACGTCGGCAGTCCAGGTGGCTGCAACCTTCGGGTCAACTCCTTTCGCGCAAACTGCTTCATAGAAGTCGGCGAGCATGATCTTGGAAGTAAGAGACCTTGCATGCATGTCCGTGATGCCGTACTGCTCAATGAAACGGGAGCGTTTGGCGTCAGGGAGTTCCGGGAGAATTTCCCTGATCCTTGGGACCCAGTCAACTACACGCATGGGCATGAGGTCGGGCTCACGGAAGTAGCGGTAGTCTTCAGCTTCTTCTTTTGTCCTCATGGAAATAGTGACGCCTCTTCCCTCATCGAAGTGCCGTGTTTCCTGCACGATTTTTCCACCGCGGCGGATCACGTTCTTCTGGCGCATGATCTCGTAGAGGAGAGCCCTTTCAACTCCTTTATGGGAGGAGATGTTTTTGATCTCAACACGTGTTCCCCAATGTACCGAGACGTTTGCATCGACACGCATCGCCCCTTCAAGGTTTCCGTCAAAGATGTCCAGGTATTCGAGGATGTTCCTGAACTTATCAAGGAACCTTCTGGCTTCTTTTGGGCTCCTCATATCAGGTTCGGTAACGGTTTCAATCAGGGGCATGCCTGACCTGTTGTAGTCTATAAGGACACCTTTTGACTTTTCGATGCTCCCTATGTGTACAAGTTTTCCGGGATCTTCTTCCATGTGAGCCCTTGTGATTCCGACTACATGTTCTCCGTCTTCGCCTTCGATCACGACCTTTCCATTGCTAACAATGGGGTAATCGTACTGGGTTATCTGGAAACCTTTGGGGAGGTCAGGGTAGAAGTAGTTCTTCCTGTGGAACTGAGTCTCTTCTGCAATTTCTCCTTCCAGGGCAAGCCCCACCTTAATTGCCGCTTCCACGGCTTTTTTGTTCAGGACTGGAAGCGTACCTGGAAGACCAAGGCAGACCGGGCAGGTGTGGGTGTTTGGGGCTGCATTGTGATAATCTGTAGAGCAGCCGCAGAACATTTTGGTCTTGAGTTTATTAAGCTGGACGTGGATTTCGAGCCCTATCTTCACGCCATCAGGGTTTTCGTAGACCATTTATGCCACCTCCGGGGGTCTCTTTGTGTGATAATCGGTATTCTGCTCGAAAGTGTAAGCTGCACGCAGGACGGTTGGCTCGTCAAAGGGTTTGCCCATTATCTGAAGCCCTATCGGCAGTCCATCAGTAAAGCCGCATGGTACGGAAATTGAAGGCACTCCTGCAAGGTTAATCGGGCAGGTGTTCACGTCCGAAAGGTACAGGGTGAGCGGGTCTTCAATCTTTTCCCCTATCTTGAAAGCAGGGTTAGGCATGGTTGGAGCCATGAGCAGATCGACTTTTGAAAGTGCTTTGTCAAAGTCCTGCTTTACAAGAGTCCTTACCTTCAGGGCTTTGAGATAGTATTTGTCATGATAACCAGCAGAAAGGGCATAGGTCCCGAGGAGAATTCTTCTCTTGGCTTCTGTGCCGAAACCCTCAGCTCTGGTCTTTGAAACCATTGCATGCCAGTTTTCTCCGTTTGCTCTTAATCCGTAGCGTGTTCCATCGAAGCGGGCAAGGTTTGAGGATGCTTCACTCATTGCAATGATATAATATGAAGCAAG
>DUGS01000112.1:0-6841 GCA_013331265.1 Methanosarcina sp. | reverse complement strand
CCCTATTTTCAGGCCTTTCACGTCATCAACAAGAGCTTTCCGGTATTCGGTTTTACTGTCTATTGAAGTAGAATCTCTCCGGTCATAGCCTGCCATAACATCCATCAGGACTGCAATATCTTCCACGTTGTTTGCGAGGGGCCCAACCTGTTCAAGGGAATTTGCATAAGCCACAACTCCATACCTTGAAACTGCCCCGTAAGTCGGTTTAAGTCCTACAACCCCACAGAAAGCTGCAGGACCGCGCACAGACCCGCCTGTGTCAGAACCAAGAGCAAAAGGAGCTTCTCCGGCTGCAACAACTGCTGCACTTCCTCCGGAAGACCCTCCAGGTACTCTTTCAAGGTCCCAGGGGTTTGCAGTCGGTCCGAAATGGCTGGTCTCAGTGGAAGACCCCATGGCAAATTCGTCCATATTGGTTTTTCCAAGGATTACAGCTCCGGCAGCAAGAAGTTTTTCAATTACATGGGCATTGAAAGGCGGGATATATCCTTCAAGAATCTTCGAGCCGCAACTGTTTGGCAGCCCGACAACGGAAATGTTATCCTTTATAGCAATTGGTACGCCTGCAAGAGGACCTTCATGCCCTTCGGCATCGATTTTTTTTGCCTGCTCAAGGGCTTTATCGGAAACCGTCACATAACCGTTGATTTTGCTCTTTCCTATAGTCTCAAGGTATCCGGCTGTTACTTCTTCGGCTGAGCTTTCTTTAATCTTCTCTTTAACCTGTGCAACATTCATCCATTTTGCCATCAAAAACAACTCCTCAGCCAATCTTCGGGACTCTGAAAGCCCCGTCCTGTTTGTTTTCAGTGTTTGCAAGGACAGTTTCCTGCGGGAGGCACTCTTCTACTGCATCCTCCCTGAATACGTTATAGACCTCAGCGACGTGATATGTAGGATCAATATCTTCGGTCGGCAGTTCATCAAGCTGCCCGAAATACTCAAGAACTGAGTTAAGTTTTTCCATATATTCGACTGTTTCCTGCTCATTGATCTCAATACGAGCAAGCCAGCCGATGTGTTCTACATCTTCTTTCGTGATCATGAAAATTCCTCAAAAATAGGATAATCTGAATAGAATGCCGTTGGTAATGCATAATAGAAACAGTTTATGAAATAAATATATATTCTTCCTGCCCGAGTTTCGCCTCCCGAGTTTCGCCTCCCGAGTTTCGCTTCGGGAGCACGAGGTCCTTTTCACTCGCTTCGCTCGTTCAAGAGGACTAATTTATAAATTGTCAAGTGAGTTGAGCTCAAGAGTGCTGTCCTTTTGTTTTTCAGTTTTATGCTTTCTGTCTCATATGCAGGTCGTACATCTGGACCTTTTTCATTTTTGCCAGGTTGAGGACTTTTTCGAGTTCTTCGTCCTTGAGTTGCCGGGCTTCGATGTAGCCGTTGTCTACGGCTTCGTTGAAGATTTCGTAGCCTATGGCTGAGCGGGCAAGAACTGTGGTATAGCCTCTGGGGGTGCCAACTCCTCCAAAGGAGATATCTGAGTTTTCGGCGGTCAGGTCTGTACAGAAACGACAGGAGGAACTTCGGTATTCGTCAAAGTCGCTGAGTTCGAAGATGCGCTCTTTTCCGTCTTTCAGGGTGACTTCGAATTTTCCTTTTCGGATCTTCATGGCATCGACGTTCTCAAGCGTGATTCCATAGCTTTCAAGTACAGCCTTGATCCCCTCGTAGGCAAAAGTGTCCATACAGAAGAGCCCGAGTTTGAGAACCTTAGCCCTCATAAAGAGGTGCAGAAAACCGTAAGAGCTTTTTTGCATTTTTGTGACTGCGTCAATGTTGCAGCTCGTCCCTACAAAGGCGACGCTGTTCATTCCCTGTTTGACTGCGCTCATAAGGGCTTCCAGTGTCATTGAATGGGAGTAGATGCTGCCGCTGCTCTTCAGGATCTCCTCTCTGGTTTTTGCAACTATGGGCACTGGTTTCCAGGGTTCTTCTTCTGAACGGGTTGTGACTACAGCAGAGTCGATAAGTCCCTCGTCCAGAGCGTACAGAAGAAGAGAGGTCACAACTCCACCGTCCTGACCCTTTACTTCAGGTATGGCAGACTTTGCAGCATAAGCGAATCTGAAGCTCCCTATGAGCCCTTCTTCCGTGGTGATAGTTCTGGGGCACTGGTAGTAACAGACACCGCAGGCTTTACAGGGACCGATCAGTGCGGGTTTTCCGTCTTTTATAGTGATGTATTCGCAGCTTGCTGCGCAGGCTCCGCAAAGAGTGCAGATTCCAGGCTTTATGATATCCCGCTTTAGTTTTCCAAAAGAAATCTTTTCTTTGTCACTCAGGTTTCTCTTGAGTCTAATAACACTCTTTTCCAGTGCATCGAATTTTTGCTTACATTCGGTACTGCAAAAATAGTAATGTTTTCCCCAGTAATCCGAAAAGTATTCGGTATCCTCAGATATAATTTTCTTGCATATAGGATCAAGCGGCATTAAAGGCCTCCAATAATTACTGCCCCAAATTTCAGGATATTTATGTGCGTAATTCTTGAGAATATCTAAAATGGCTCTTCAACTTGTGAATATTATATATTATGAGTATCTATTAATCACTCTGCATTATTATAATTACATTCTTTATAATTTATACTCTTTATAATTACGCACTCTAATTTATTCTTATAGGAAAATAATTTCAGGCTTTATCGAAAACGTTGACTGGAGTTGAAATATCATTTACAGAAATGTTGTGAGGTATGAATGAAAAGGCATCACTAAATAATTACAGTCGTTATGAGTCGTGGACAGAACGGCAACAATTAATAATCAATTAAAATTATTGCAAGAAACTGGCAATTTGAAGTGTTTTAGAAAAGATTATTATAGGTTTTGGTTAATACCTTATTTAAACTTCAGATAAATTGTGTTCTTGTCGCATGTGTTTATTGAATCCTGGAGACAGATCTTCCATAATAATCCGATACTTAAAATTCGGTTTTTAATTGTTATCATTTCTAAAATGAACTTACTATATCCTATAGTACAAACTTAATTGATTCTACGTCTGCAGATTCAACCGTATAGGATATGGATTTAATTTTATCTATATACAGATCCTCAGGAAGGAACAAAAATGGCTCTGAAACCCAGAATTGCAGAATCCCCTCAGGTTCGTTTGATTGACCTCAAGTCAAAACCGTTCTTTATTGTAGCTTCAGTAGAAGTAGGAAATACCACAACCAAAAGTATCCTTACAGCCACCAATATGGATAATGGCAGGACGCACATAATTAATAAAGTAGTACGCATGACAAGAGATGTCCGCCCTCCAAATCCCGGAGAAGTTGTGTTCGGAAAGACGCTTACGGGCGTGGAACTTACGCGCGAGGCCGTTGCAGAACTGGTAAAGAGTACCCTTATAGAATCCATGGAAAAAGCCAACCTGGATATAAAAACTGACCTGGACTTCGTGGTACGCTCTACTGGTGTGGTTGCAGGCTTTGATTCTCCGGAAGAAGTCGGTGAATTTATCAAAGCCCTGGCAGAAGGGTGTCTTATGGCAGGAGTCCCTCCTAAAAATATGACCCCTCCAATGTCGGTCTCAAACATCCCAAAGAAGCTCCAGAAATACAGCAAACTGGAAAAGGTAATCTTTGACGGGGCTGTAGCTAGCGTTATGCCTCCAATTGGCTCTACTGGTGTTGAAATTGTTGCAAACGAGATGGAGGGAGAGCTTGCAACAGCAGGAATCAAGGAAGCGGCGAAATTGACAGATGTGGATTTCAGGAATCCCTGCATCTCAATCGACTTCGGGACAACTCTTGACGGCAGGATTACAAGCACTAACCAGCCGTATGCAAAAACAATTGGAAATTTCTGCGGATATGCAGGTGCAATTCCTGATGCTATTATCCGGGGATCGAAAGTTGTTGACTCGAAGGTAGGAACTGCTCTGGAGGTTTTTGAAAAACAGAAACCTCCTTCTTTCATTACTTTGAAGATGAAAGCTAAAGTTATAGAAGAATATTCAAGGCGCATTCATGAGCTTATTACTATTGAAAAAGTCCCTGGAGATAGAAAGAGGTATGGAAGTGTCCCTGTCCGGCCGGATGCAGCTGAAGAGATAGGCGTAACACTTATAGGATGTGATGTGGGCGATAACGGCTCAAATATGGGAAAACTGAGTGCAATAGGCATGGAAATCTGCAAAAACCATGGACTGTCGATTGTTTATGCTGTCATTGACGAGGTGATGGCAGAGGTGGTGTGCAGGCTCATAGAGGTTGCAAAAAAAGAAGGCCTCATTTTTGAAGACAGCACTATAGGAATTACAGGTAGAGCAGGAATTACCGGGAACAAACCTAAACTGATTTTGAGCTGCCTGGAAAAAATGAACCTTGCCCCTAAAATCGATGAAAGAGTGGTCTTTGTGGACGATGGGCTTGCCAGAGGTGCAGCTGTTATGGCTCGCTGTATGAATTCCCTGGGCACACCACAAACCCCGCTTGGCGGCAGGCACGGTGGAAAATGTATTCTTGCACAGCGGATGAAAATGCAGGAAAGATGAAATGCCAGTCCTGGTGAAATGGTAGTCTTATATACCAAACTACCATTTTTCTGTAATAAATAAAAAGCTGTTTAAAAATACTGTTTAAAAATAAGTATTAAAAGGCCTGGAAAAGCAGATGAAGTAAAGGCAGGATAAATTAGCCTCCTGCCCCTCCACCTCCGGCTTTTCCAAGATCGAAGGCCTGCATTGTTTCCCTTTCTTTCCTGAACCTTTCTTCCAGTTCTTCAGCAGTAAATTCTCTTTGTTCTCTCTTTTCTGTGGGCTTGAGATCTGTATATTCCAGAGTTTCTTCTTTATACCAGAGATCGGTACTTTCGAGCAGAGCCCAAACATTTCCCTGTTCGTCTTTTTTGATCTCGGTCACACGACTTACAGTATCGCTATTTACGTATTTGACAGCATCTCCCACTTTGATAGTCTTCTTGTTCCGCCCGACAGCTGTGATTTCCGCAGCATCAGCCATGCTTTCACCTCAAGGGCTTCCAGGACGCTGGCATTTTAGGCCCTGCAAGTCCACTCCTTCTTTAATAACTGCTTATCTTTAATAACTGCTTATAGGTTATTCAGGCCCTTTAATAAAGTTTGTGTGGTTTTACCTGTAAGAGTCTCTGGAAAGCCTTAAAGGCTTAATAGAGACCTTTAAATTCAAAAATAAAAAAAGAGTTTAATGGTTGCTGATTTCTCAGTAACCGGCTATTTTCTCAGTATAAGTTACTTTCTTTATTGATTAACATTTTACTGATTTAACATTTTACTGATTTTACTGATTTATTTCGTTCCTGAGTTCTCCCATGAGAGCTACCCTTTCGGCAAATGCGTTGTGCCTGTGGATGCTTTCTTCATTGGTCTGCTTGATAGTGATTACTGCATTATCCGGAAGGTTCGGGAACTCTTTTACTACATTATCTGCCATTGTTCTTACACAGTCTTCCACAAACTTCGGGTTCTTGTGTGCAGTTTCCACAACAACCTTTTCGTCTGCGCGTTTCAGGACCTCATAAACACTTGAACTCATGGAGCGTTCAATTATTCTTATTATATTTTCCAGGGATACATCAAAATCGTGAGCTACTTTGATTGAAATAATGCCTCTTCCGCGCTGGTTATGGGTAGCCATCGGGACTCTTTCCAGGAATTTTATTATTGTATCCCTGTCAACTCCAAGATTGGCAAGCTCATTTGCGGCTTTATCTCTCATTATTTCCTGAGCGCAGGGGCAGGCAGTCATTCCTACAACTTCGGCCCCTATGAGCTTTTTCACGTCAAAGTAGTTTTTATCGCCGTCGCCCCTTACAGCTGAAGCTTCGGCAAAGATATTGACGACTTCCTGGCACTTGATTCCTGTTGAAGGAGAGGTGCGCCTTATCATGTATTCGCTTTTCATCCTGACTTCAGCTTGATTTGCATATTCATGGCGGCCCAGCAGGTTATGTGCAATATCGCTGCATAATTGTTCTATTTCATACACCGGTATGCTGAGTACCTTTTCCAGCACTTCATCTACAGCTTCGAAGTTCCTTGAAAGGTTTGCTCCCTTACGGTCTGAAGGCAGGTCAACAAAGACATCAAAAGTTGAGATCAATACTATTGGACGCTTGTCCTTTCGTTTGATTTCAACCAGTTTTTTCATATTTGTTACCCCGACACGGGTAAGATTGATAGCTATGCTTGGTTTGCTGGCCTGGACGTCCGGGAGGTTGAAAGTGCAGTGTTCCATATTTAACCAGATCCGTGAAAAGATAAATGTGCTTGATTTGTAGAATCAATCTTTTATTAAATACCTAATTATATTAAATTCATTTGGAAAAATATAGTGACCATAAGAAGTAATAGCATGTAAAGTTTGTGCTTTCCAGACTCTTTTACAAAAGTACAATATAATATATTTTAATAGAGTGTCTAAAAACCCTTTCCTGAATACTATTTTGAGCTGCATTTTTAACAAGGAATAAATATTTAAATATTTCCCATTTTAATGACAATTTAGAAAATTTTAGTTTATATACCCTGCACAGATTAAGGGCAGTTTTGTATAAACCACTAACTATAGACGACATATGAAGAAAGATTTTATATACTTTAAAAATTAATCAGTGTCTAGCAATACTATTTGCGAGGTGACCTTTATGTCCAACACAAGAAATTTTGTTTTACGAGACGAAGAAGGCAATGAACATGGAGTTTTCACTGGAAAACAGCCTCGGCAGGCTGCACTGAAAGCTGCAAACCGGGGTTCCGGGACTAAATCCAAACCTGATATCATCCGCCTCAGGGAACGCGGGACAAAGAAGGTGCACGTTTTCAAGGCATGGAA
>DUGS01000188.1:863-6539 GCA_013331265.1 Methanosarcina sp. | reverse complement strand
AAGGGAAGCTGTCATTTCGTCTGAAAACCTGAGGATGCATATGTACTTTCGTTTTCCCCGCTCTCTTACCCACATCTTATCTTCGGGATTTTTGTCTTTCACGTCGGCGAAGATCTCTGCCGCACAGCCCAGAATCATTCTAATGCTTGATGTCAGGTCCTTCCGGGTTTTTTCTTTTTTGAACTCAATATAGTCGCGGGAAATATCTGCGTGCAGCAATCCGTTTCTGTGTATCCAGTAATCATCCCGGTTGAGATGCTCTTCTACAATATCCTGTATGCGGAAAGGCAAACCCTCAAGGCGCGACAGTTTACTCAACCTATCTTTGCCAATTTCGACATTCTCAGAGTAGTCTTCACTTTTCAGCTTAGATATGTTTGAATTCATTTCCCTTTGAACCCACTCAAGGGAGAAATTTTTGGTAGCTTCGATAAAAGTACGGGTTTCCCTTTCCATTTTTTCTCTGGTACTTTTTATCTCTTTGCAGAGGCTGTTAACCCTTTTAGCTCTATTCTCGGGACAATCCCGAGTATAGGATTCAATCCCCATTTTATGATCTCCTGATTCAGCTTTATTCTTTTATTCATTCATTTTTACATGTTTTTATGAGTATTCGTTTCATGTTTTATGGGAAGTTCCCGGGGTTCAGTGTGTTTCAGTTTATAGTTTTGATTTTAGTAACGGGAAAGCTAAAAGGTTCAGAAATTATAAGGCAAAAAAATGGAATACATAGAATTAAAGTCCCAGAGGCAGGAATTGCAGAACCAGGTTGGATTTTATAATTCAGTCAGGGACTTCTGATAGAGGGCTGTAAAATAAAGTCCAACTTCAAATAAAAAAGCCCTATTGAAAAACATTAAATTCTGAAAACATGCTCGTAAGGCAGATATATAAAATATTTTAAAATATTTTACAAAGTTGATGGCCCAAAAAAAAGAAGCGCCCGGACCGGGATTCGAACCCGGGTCGGAGCCTCGACAGGGCTCCATGATAGGCCTCTACACTATCCGGACACTTCGGTCTCTTTAGCTACTGTTTTGCCCGCGTTGCGAGCAAACCTTAAATGTTGTACCAGTATATAAATGTTCCCGTTGACTGATTTCGATTCTGGTGAATGTTTCAGGTCCCGCCTCCCAGACTCGAACCGGGGACATCGCGGTGCCTGCGCAGAGATGTACGGGAGGTTACCCGCACGAGCCGAACTACAGCCGCGCACTCTACCACTGAGTTAAGGCGGGACGATGATACTGATCCAGTGCTTCATAGAACTACACTGCTTCAGTGCACCATCTCCATATATGGTGATGGTATTTATGTTTTTCGCTGGGAGCGGGTAAAATTCATTACATTTACAACATTTCCTACACTTATTAGAAATTTTTTCACATGTTGGAAAGGATAAAATGATTTTTAAGATCGCGGATTGTTAACAGACTAACTGTAAGATGTTATGGTAAAAAAGATGTGAAAAGAACCCGAAGGTTCCTCTCGATATTCTTTCGCTTCAGATTCTGGTTTTATTAGAAGGTGTTAAGTTCTCCCCTGATAACCATTTCTGTGATCTTTGTTACATTCGAGAGCCAGTCGTCAATTACTACTTCAGCTTCCGATTTGACCTTTGCAAAGGAGGTGCCTTCTTTTGGAATGATCTGAGCGCTTGCCACAAGCGGCTGGTCAATTGGCTTTCCTATCTGAGAGAGCAGTCTTATATAGACGTCCTGTACTTCCGGGACCTGTTTTACAATATCCCTGGCCATCTGTGTCGAGAGGAGGTTATAGATCTTCCCGATATGGTTAATCGGATTCTTTCCACTGGTTGCCTCCATACTCATAGGCCTGTTAGGTGTGATCAACCCATTGCAGCGGTTTCCACGCCCTACGGAACCGTCATCTCCCATTTCAGCTGAAGTTCCGGTAACTGTAAGGAAGACGGAGTTCGTCTTCAGGTCATCTCCTGTATTAATAAAGACCTTTACATCCCGTTCGGTGTAGCGAGTTGCAAGTTCTTCCACGTAGGTCTTCATTTCCTGAGTCATGTTTATGTAACTGTCCAGGTCGTCAACGTACCTCCCTATCATGCCGCTGCATATGGTAAGGCTGATCTCGTCTCCATCCCTCAGCCCCATAACCTTCGTATCTTCTCCTATTGCAGGCATGCGGGACTTAAGGTCAGTAAGGAGCTGCCTCTCTGTATTATATACGATATTTTCAAGCTCAGAAAATGGGGCATGTCCGACTCCGAAAGAGGTGTCGTTTGCAATCGGAACCCTATTTCTCTTGAAGACATCTCTGAGGTCTGAAGATCCTGTCCCGAGTTTGCAGTCTATGATCACGTCTCTTTCGAGGTCCATATTCACGATGGTTTTTTTCAGGTAATTCCGGGCAGCTTTGAGGGCTACGGACTCTGTGGCGAGCTCTACACCCTCAAATTCTTTAGTAGCTCTGCCGACAAGGAGCATATATATAGGCTGCAGTACCTCTCCTCCCCCGAATTTTGGGCTGGATCTTCCGGCTACTATCTGAGTTTCATCAGTGTTGTGGTGGAGCACAGTTCCACATTTGGTGATGTATTCCCTGCATAGCGCTCGGCTAACGGCTTCGGCAAGCCCGTCCGATATGCTGTCAGGGTGCCCTATCCCTTTGCGTTCTACAAGCTCTATCCGTTGCTTTTCAATCGGGGTTTGCAAGAGCTCTTCCACTTTTATATTTCGGGGCATTTGGATCCTCTTTTTCAAAATTATTGGTATTTTTATTTCTAAATGTTGATATTACCGGTTTATTAATCTTTAGCCTGGAGCGTAGTCACCTTATCATCTTAGTATTAATTTTAAATTAATTACTTATGTTATTACAACATTAATAATATTATTTATATGACTCGATAGTCTGTTTCTATTAAATTACTACGGCTATATAATGTTTCTCATATATTTATTACTGGTAGTAATATCACCTTTACGAAAAATATCTGTAGGATAGCATTTCTTTGTGGTCAGAGGTAAGTAAGAAGAGTTTTGAATGAAAACTTACCGTGAAGTCTTACCGTGAAGTCTTTATTATACAAGAGTATTCTGGATAAACGTTTTATACGGATCTGAATAAACGTTTTATATTGATGAGCCTGGAAAAAAATTTCCCGTCAGATCACTTAATTAGAGGACAGAACAGATGATTCGCATTGCAATACCCAATAAAGGTCGCCTTTACGAACCCACAATGTCTATTTTCAAAGATGCAGGGCTTCCCATCAGCGGAGGAGCCGAAAGCCGAAAACTCTTTGCAAAAACTACAGATCCTGATATCCATATTCTCTTTGCCAGGGCTGCCGATATCCCTGAGTATGTACAGGACGGAGCTGCAGATGTCGGTATTACGGGTATGGACCTGATTACCGAAAGAGAGGCAGATGTTGAAACTCTTCTGGACCTTGAATTCGGAAGGGCGAGTCTTGTGCTGGCCGTCCCGGAGGATTCCGATTTCGAAAAAGCACAGAACCTTGAAGGCAAAAAAGTGGCAACCGAGTTTCCTGAAATTACAAGGCAGTACTTTAAAAAACTCGGAGTTAATGTTAACGTTATAAAAGTGAGCGGCGCATGCGAAATGACCCCTCATGTGGGAATTGCTGATGCCATTGTTGATATATCAAGTTCAGGGACAACTCTGATGCTCAACCACCTGAAAGCTATTGATACGGTTTTCTCTTCCACTGTCTACCTGATCGCTAACAAGGAGAGTCTCAGGACAAAAGAGAAAATTCTTGATATAAAAACAGCATTCGAAAGCGTGCTCAATGCAAAGAAAAAACGTTACCTGATGATGAATGTTCCTGAAGCTTCCCTTCAAGCAGTAAAAGAAGTCCTTCCCGGAATGTCAGGCCCGACGGTTATGAAGGTTGAATCCAGCAAATTTTCTGAAGGGTCAATACTTGCCGTTCATGCCGTTGTGGATGCAGACCTGATCTTCAGTATCGTAAACAAGCTGAAGAGAGTGGGTGCAAGGGATGTCCTTGTTGTTCCGATAGAAAGGATCATGCCCTGAAAGGAAAAAATCTGGAAAAACAAAGAAACAAAAATAACTGAAGCAGAGAGATGCTTTCTTACAGATTGTACTGGAGATGTAGCTTTTTATGGTTTTTGAAATAATTCCTGCGGTGGATATGAGAGGAGGAAAGTGTGTTCAGCTGGTGCAGGGAGTGCCTGGCAGTGAGATTGTATCTCTTGATGACCCTCTCGCAGTTGCCCTTGAATGGGTAAGTAAAGGGGCAAAAACCCTCCATCTTGTGGACCTTGACGGAGCGATCGAAGGAAAAAGAAAAAACGCCCCGATTATTGAAAAGATCGTCAGGACCTGCAGGGAAAAAGGTGTCAGTATTCAGGCTGGAGGAGGGATCAGGAGCTTTGAAGATGCAGCTTCCCTTCTTGAGCTTGGGGTTTCGAGGGTAATTCTCGGAACTGCCGCCCTCCAGAACCCTGAGCTTGTAAAACAGCTTTCCAGGACTTTTGGAAGCTCACGTGTAAACGTTGCGCTGGATGCAAAGAATGGGAAAATCTTAATCAAAGGCTGGACCGAAGAATGCGCGCAAACTCCTGTCGAAATGGGCAGAAAGTTTGAAGAGCTTGGGGCCGGGAGCCTTCTTTTTACAAACGTCGACACTGAAGGCTTAATGCAGGGAGTAAACCCTGTCCCGACAAAGGAGCTTGTGGAATCTGTTAGCATTCCTGTAATCGCATCCGGAGGCGTAAGCTCTCTGGCAGATATTAAAACTCTGAAGAAGACCGGAGCAGCAGGCGTTGTTGTAGGCAGTGCTCTTTACACAGGAAGGTTTACTTTTGAAGAGGCAACTGAGGTTGCCCTTGGAGATTGATCAGGCAGTTTTGATCAGGCAGTTTGATATGGCTGTTTGATATGGCTTCATATTCTTATTTCTGAGGATTTTACTTCTGAAAAACCTTATTCCTCAGCCTGTTTCCTTGATTTATTCCTGAGCAGGCCAAACCCCCCACAACAAATAAACAGCAAAACCCAAAGTATTTAATTATTTCAAAAAGAATGTGGTGCTGTATGAGAACAAGTAATATTTCCCGTAAGACAAAGGAAACCGATATTCAGCTTGAGATTAACCTTGATGGTAAGGGCATTGCAGATGTCAGTACAGGGATCGGGTTTTTTGATCACATGCTTACTTCTTTTGCAAGGCACGCCGAGTTTGACCTTAAAGTGCGTGCAGAAGGCGACCTTTATGTGGACGAGCACCACCTCATTGAGGATACGGGAATAGTCCTTGGAAAGGCTCTTGCCGAAGCTCTCGGGGACATGGCTGGAATCGCCCGCTTCGGGGAAGCCAGAATCCCGATGGACGAGGCTCTTGCCGAGGTTGCTCTGGATGTTGGAGGGCGCAGCTATCTTGTACTGAAAGCCGATTTTTCTGCTCCTAATGTAGGGCAGTTCAGCACCCAGCTAGTGAACCACTTTTTCGAGACTCTTGCCTCAAATGCGAAAATTACAATGCACGCCAGCGTCTACGGGGATAATGACCACCACAAGATCGAGGCTCTCTTCAAGGCTTTTGCTTATGCGATGAAAAGGGCTGTAAAAATTGAAGGCAAAGAAGTAAAAAGCACTAAAGGGACTCTCTAACACCCGAGTTGCGTTTCGGGAGCCCGCGGTCCTTTTCGC
>DUGS01000188.1:0-704 GCA_013331265.1 Methanosarcina sp. | reverse complement strand
TTCGGGAGCCCGCGGTCCTTTTCGCTGCGCTCAAGAGGACTAATTTATAAGTTCCAAAGTAATTTGAGCTCAAGTAGGCTAATTGATGGATTATAATAGTGAGCTGAGATCAAGAGGACTAAATTATGGATTAGTTTGGCGGCAATTTCTTAACGTTTAATTCTTTTAACTTTTTATTTTGCTTTTTTGACCCGCCACTCGTTAGCAAATACTAGCATTGATTCCTGCCTTAGCTGCCCGATAAGGCATACGTTAGCTTTTTTTGCGGCTTCTACTCCGGAGTCGAAGGGCATGGCTTTGGTGGCAACGAGGGGGATTCCTGCGCGAGCTGCTTTTGTGACCATGTAGGCGGGCTGCCTGCCTGTGGAGAGCATGTACAGGTGTGAGAGGTCGAGACCCTTGAGGAATGCGGTTCCTACCACCTTATCTACAGCGTTGTGCCTGCCTATATCGACAATCTGCGCTGCAAGCTTTCCTTTTCTGTCTATAAGGGCGGCAAGGTGGGTGCCTCTGGTAAGTTTGTATGTATCGGACTCGATGTAACCTATACCTGCAAAAAGGACATTCGGGTCAAAAGTAGCATTCGAGTCTACGAAAATCTGTTCTTCCGCTGCCTTACCCTGGGGGGGCTGGCTTTCTTTTTTAGTCAGGATATGTATCTCGCTACCTTCAACTTCAATTCCTGCAATCTCTCCGTAACCTAC
>DUGS01000170.1:12711-23451 GCA_013331265.1 Methanosarcina sp. | reverse complement strand
TCCGCACTCCCATAGCAGTAAAGACCTTTTTAAAACACTCCAAAATCAAGGATACAAAGCCAAATATAGCACTTTTAGAGGTCTTGTAAACAACTACATGAAATATGGTTATATCCGTAAAACAAACACAAAAAAACCGTTCTTATACGTTCTGACAGCAGAAGGAAATCTCCATGCGAAGAACCCTTACATTGCAGTAGATGAAAATATTCAGAAATACAGAAATATGTTGCTTCAGAGAATGAAAGAAATAATTGAAGGTCAGCCTGAGTTATTTAAAAACATATATGAATCAATTTACGGTTCTCAACAAAATAATATTATTAATTCATGTGGGATTGTAAATAATTCAAGCCAATATTCCGACTATGACATAGGCAATAAAGATGATGTTATTGATGAAATAAGGGGCAAAATAGAGGACAAAACATTCTTCACCAATGTCAATGAGGATAAATTAGAATCGTTGGTAAATGGGCTTTTAAATGATTCATTAACTCAAGAAGAAAAGAAGCAATTGATTATAGACGCTCTTTATAATGCTGCCAATACAAACAAGGGTTCAATAACAATCAAACACCAGGAATATCAATCAAATAAACCAGTTGGTGAAAGGAATTATTATTCAATTCTCGCAAATTCGATAAATCACCCTGTCACGAAATCCCTTTATGATGCCATCCCATTCCGGTTTATGCGAGTCGGTAAAGAAATCAGATTAAAATCCAGAAATGAAAACGGGTTATACAGAAATAACAAAGATGGTATTGAATTAGATTTTGATGTAGTCAACCGACAATACTTTCAGAATAGAATGACCATAAAAACAAAACCGAATCCTGAAAAAAGAGAACTAGAATTCTATTACGTTGGTGGACATAACAAATTCATAGAGGGATATTCGAAATGTCAGATAACTACAATGAGCTTTGACGACTACGAAAAAGCTAAATCTATAACTTCACCAAAATTAACAATCAAAATCAGGGGGTAAAATCATGAATTGTGGATTTTGCGATAAAATAATAATTGATAATGAAAAGCAATGCACAAAAATATTTTCTGAATTTCCGATACAATTTAATATGAATTTTTGTTCGAAGGAATGTAAAATTTTATATGAATTATTTTTCCTTGAAAGCATATACACAGAAGAAGAAGCTATTGACATCATGATTGATGAAGAAAAATATACAGAGGAAGAAATTTATGAAGCTTTAATGTATCTCGAAAAAACATATCCTGCATCCCTGACACATATAGATGTTGAAGTTTCCAGTAGGGGGACATGAAATAAAATACTTATTTATCATAAAATAATACATTAACTTTCTAAATAAATAAAAAATGACGGGGGATAATTTTGGAGTTGATTTTGAGAGGGGATGAAATATTATTTTGGTCTATTATTCGGGGTATATATCGAGTCATTATATTTATAGTTTTCCTAGGTTTTTTCCTTTTTTAAGGAGAATTTCCTTTTACATTTTGAAAAGTTAGTTTATATACTTCCAGATCCGATTTATTAATCACAGAAAAAATATATAAAAATAGTAAATAAATTAAATGGGTGAAAAAATGGACAAAAATGAGGGCTATGATAAAATACTTGATGAAGATGAAAATAAAGGTTCAAGAGTATTTGAACTTCTAATTTCAAAGGACTTAAAAAAACAAATTCAATATCTTGCAGTCGAAGATGATAAGTCATTTAACAAATATGTAAATCAATATGTAGAAAAAATAAATGTATCTGCAACTGAATTAACATTATATCCGATATCGGAAGGTGACAACGAAGAAAGAATTCAAATAAAGCTTTCAAAAGAAGCACGAAAAAGATTAAATTTGATGTCCCGAAATTTTGGAATTTCTAAAGCGTTAATTATGAGATGTCTCCTTAGACATCTTGCATCATGTAAATGATAGTTTTTGTTACGGTATTACGGAAAAAGTTAAAAAAAAGAAAATTTAATTATAATTTAAAAATTCAATTCTTTTTCTTTTAATTCCTCGTCAGGCTTCCAGTCATAAACCAATTGATCCAATGTTGCTGGAATATTGACTTTATATTTTTTATTAATATTATCAATGTCTTTTTGATATGACGTAATATATTGATTCAGTTCAAATTCTTCTTGACTTCTATCAGCTTTTAATGCTTTAATTTCATCAAAAAGGCTTTTAATTTTATTTGTTAATTTTTTATTATCCATTTTTTTCAGTTTAATAATTGTATCATATTTCGCTACAATAGTTTTACTTTGCTCCATGATCTCATATTTAAGTGGGTATAGTTCCATCATTGCAGTGTTTTGAATATTCATAATTTCGATGTTGGCGGAATTCAACCTATAATCATATGTTTCTAATGTTTTGACTTCCAAATCTTCCAAGATCATAAGATGTGGAAGCACTTTCATATACTGTTCTTTAAGTATTTTTATATCGGCTTCCGTATAATTATCTAAAGAACCTTTTACTTTATGACCTAAGAAAGTCTCAATTGTTGTAAATTCAAGTCCATGATTTCTGATTGTGGATGCAAAGAATTTTCTCATGTTGTGACTTCGAATAAAAGAATGAGTTCCTTTTGGTGCTTTATTCTCACAACTTCTTTCTATTAACCTGTAAGCATGTTGAATTTCCTGATCAGAAATAAACCTGTAATTTTCATCAAAATTTACAAGATATTCATCAGAGATTTTTGAATTTATGAAAAGAAAATCATCATCTGATCTAATTCTTCTTTTCTCATATTGGTCTTTCTTTTCTTGTGTATTTGCGAATGGTGGTCGATTTCTGTATTCCATGTATGCTTTAATAGCTTCGGTAGCTTCTGGACTGCAAAAAGTTATAAAATCAACATCCGTTTTTATTCTTCTCATATCAAATGTTATTATATTATCCTCTTGATTCAGCCCTTCATTTATCGTTCGTACTGGTATATTTCGAACATCAATTGATGAAAGACCTGATGAAGCCTGAAGAAGAATTATAGCCTTGTTTCTAATGTTCGCAAAATGTAAGGCTTCCTTTATGTCTTCTCTTGTTGGAATATGTTTATTTTCCTTTTTTGGTGTTGATGATCTTGATTTTGTTTGACGAATTGGAACATCAATATTTCTGACCTCAAAAAAGCTTTTTATGGTTGCTATTTTTCTGGATATTGTTTTAGGAGCATTATTCTTTTCTATTATGACTCTTTTATATTTAACAAAATATTTTTTAACTGCCCTATCATCTATATCAATTATTTTTTTCTTCTCAACCTTTGCTTCTTCAATTATTTCATATGGTGTCTTGTTAATGATTTTGCAGAATTCAATCAATGTTCTTATATATGATAATTGCGTTTTTTCTTTTGCACCATTGTTTTCTTTTCCAATAGCATCAAACCATTCAGATATGACATCAATGTTATCATCATCATCAGCCTCTATAGTTTGAAGGCATTTATGTATAGTCAAACTATGTTTATTAATTTCTTGTTCCTGTATACTCATACTAACGCCCCAAAATTTAAAGAATAGTTTTCTAATTAAAAAGAATAAACTCTATAAAAAATTAACTATGTAACACTAGAAAAACCATTCTGCAAGGTTCTGGAATCTCGTTGGTGAACTCATGCCCGGATACGAGGTTCACAGGAAGAGTCTGAAAAAAGATGGCTGGAGGTATGTGCTTTAATGTCTTAGGTTATGTTTGATTTTCAAAGCACCAGCTTTCAGAAAGATTATAAAAAACATTAAATATTTCTACTAGTTATATGTTTCTGGATATATTTATGACTAATTCTGAAAATATGAGTTATAAATATCTACTTTTTCCTTTTATAAATAACAAAGAGTAATTGGAAGCATATATATTCGGTTAACTGAACCGTGAACTACCCCTGAGCTAAAGACTCAGGGTTTTACGCTTATTCATATAAATTAGTTTAACCTTCCGATTTCCCCTGTAAGAGCCTTCAGATTTCTCCTGTAAGAGAATTGAATCCGGATTTAAGGGAATTTATATCAATCTTTTTCTAGTTCATTGGCAGGTTTGAGGGTCTACTGGATAACCTAAACATTAATTATTAATTCTAAAAGAAGATAATAATTAATGATAAACCAGAAATTAATTAATGCAATATTTTTTATAATAGTGGTATTTTTATGAAGGATAACTTAAATTATATATATAGTAGTGATGCTGGAAATTCTACCCAGGATATTAGCAACCTAAATATAAAGAAATATTTCAATAATATCTTCTGTGAAGTTTCAAATTTGGGAATTGAAGACTTGTTGATATATCTTCTGACTGTACTATGTATGATGTCAGGGTTTTTACTTTTTATTTATGGGCTTTTTATGGAGCAGCTTTACCCGTTTGTCATGGGTTTTATCTTTCTGATTTCTGGTTTCATACTGGACAGCACAGCAGAGCCAGACACGTTTGGAAAATAAAAGGTGTGAAAGAAGAATCACCGCATTTTCCGCAGTAAAATTTCCTGATTTTATATTTTTAAAATCCTCTAATTTTTTAGGACGGCCTGAAAAGGAAAAGCACAGGCTTAAAAAGCTTCTGAAATTATTTTTCCATCCTTTAGCTTTACCACCCTGTCCGCAGTCCTTGCCATTTCAGAGTCATGGGTCGTAACAACAAAGCTTACCCCCTGCTCCTGGTTGATTTTTCTCATAAGGTCAGTGATCTTTTTTCCGGTTTCTGAATCAAGGTTTCCTGTCGGCTCGTCTGCCAGAATAAGCCTTGGACTGTTCGCAAGTGCCCTTGCTATGGCGACCCTTTGTTGTTCCCCTCCGGATAGCTCCGATGGCAGGTGGTTCAGTCTGTCCCCAAGTCCAACAAGATTAAGAAGCTCGGTTGCCCTCTGCTTTTGCCGGGAAGTGGAAATTCTGCTAAAGTGCATGGGGTAGCAGATATTTTCCATGGCATTCATTGTAGAAATCAGGTTAAAAGCCTGAAAAACAAAACCTATTGTCTGCCTGTGCAGACTGACAAGGCTGGAAGAATTCCTGTAATCAACTTCATTGCCTTCTATAAATACCCTGCCAGAACTGGGTTTATCCAGGCATCCGATAATGTTAAGAAGGGTAGATTTTCCGGACCCGGAAGGCCCCATGAAAGAAACAAATTCCCCTTCTTCAATTTTCAAATTTACGCCTCTGAGGGCTTCAACACGCAAGCCCGAACCAAAAGTGTAATACTTTGCCAGATCTCTGGTTTCAATGATAGTCATTTTCGGTCCCTTTCCTTACCCTTTCTGAAAAAATTAGCCAGTTCTCTTTTCGGAGGTATCAGATTCCTTAAATTCAATTACAAGTATTGCGTTTGTCACCAGAAGATAGTCTCCATTATCCTGAACACTGGCAAAATTCCCTCTAGGCTCCAGATAAGCCCCCACAGGCCTCTCATCCAGAGCGACCTGGACAGTTTCATCTGTCTGGTATACGTTCTTCCAGCTTTTTCCCCCTCCAAACAGGAGCTGTATGAAATCTCCAATGACCGGAATGCTACTGGTTTTTTCATTAAAAAATAGTTTGTTCCGGGCTTCTGCCCCTGAACTGTAGCCCCCTGAAGGGGAGACTGTTATCAAACTTGCATCTGCAACATTCTCCGGGTTAATGTCCCCCTCAAAGTAAAAGGTTGTTGTAGCCATTTCGGGATCTATCCCGTATTCTGCGTATAGCATGTCACAGCCTTCGTTGATCCAGTATTTGATCACTGGCAAGTCCGAATTTTCATAGACGAGTAGAAGCCCTATGCCCTGCACGCAAAAGGTACTTTCGTCTTTTGCAGTATTCACAAGCGAAATGGAATAATTGCCTGGTCCGGAAATATCCCCGCTCAGGTCATAAGCGTGCGTACCTGAAAAAAAGTCGTACCTGGACACAAAACCTTTCGTGTCCGTGTACATCTGTCCCCTCTGAAGGGGCACGACCGTACCTGAATGTGCAAGAGAAGCGTTAAATTCTGGATAAATGCCTTCAAGCCCTTTTTTGCTCCAGACCCAGTAAATGTAAGCCTTTGCAATTTTGATGGAACTCCCTGCAGGGGGCTCGACACTAAAATTAACCCGATAGCTTTCATTATACTCAAGTTCTCCGCTGTACCTGCTGTCCCCCAGAGAAAAATCAAGAGTCCCGGGGTGCTCGTCATGCAGGATAGTCTGCAGAGGCCTGTCTCCGGCATATGAGGCCTGAGCCGGGGTGATGAGCAGCAAGAGGTTAACTAAAATTACAGCTTTTCTCAAATCCATTGTTATCCTCGTCCGACTCAATTATATTATTATGCTCATCTACCTTCACGCTAAGGGTGTGCTCACCTTTCAGGACTTCAACCCTTATCTGTTCCTCAATCGAATTCTGGCCTGCGAGTTCCGGAATATTCAGGACCGTAACACTTTTTCCATCAAGATAGAGGTTTACGTCAAAGTCCCGGGCTGAAGCTTCCCCGTTATTCATAATCTTCACCGGGATAGAGTAAGCAGTTTTTTCTGCTGCACGTGTTTCCTCAATACAGCCGCTAAATACTGCTACTATAACCACTGCAAGTAATAGAAGGGGAAGAACTTTTTTTCTCCTGGCTCCGAAGAATGAAAGGAAAGCAAGAAAGATTAGTGAAGCTGATGCGGTCTTTCCCTGAGTTTCTATTTTAACGGGCTCTCCAAGAGAAACCGAAAGGTCCGGCTTTGACCTGACGCTGACATTTAATGTACAGGCATTGTTTTCCTTATCCGACTCTTTTATTTCGTTTTCAGGGTCCACAGAGAGTTCAAGCAGGTGCTCCCCTCTGACCGCAGGCCAGGAGAATTTGGACCTGTACACTCCGGAGGCCTCCATCCTGACCGGAAAAGTTAAGACCTCAGTTCCATCTGCCCGAAAGCTTACTGTGAAGTTCTCTTCGCAGATTCCTCCTGGATTGTTTATTGTAAAGAAAATTTCCGCAGGTTTTTCATCAACCAGTTCTTCCTCCGAGATTTTCATTTCAGGGTAGAGGTCAGGAAGTACGGGAGCAGTACTCTCAGACTTCAGTACCAGGGCTGCCAGGACAGGGTGCAGGTAATCTTCTCCTTCCTGGATACCGATTTCTCCGTCCCCGTCCAGGTCAAGTCCTCTTATAAAAGACACGGAATTATTGGCCTGCAGATAACCAAGAACGTCAAAATGCTCTATATCAAAGTAACTGGAAGAAAACCCTTCATCTCCAGAGGCATCGAGGCTCACTTCATTGGCAATATCGCTTGCTTTTCCGCCAAAACTCTCAGACAGGTACTCAGGTGGGGTTCCAAGCATTTTTCCATTGAAACTCAAATAATCAGGCAGTCCTTTTGACCCGGTAAGATATACTACCGAAAGTTTTGCATCTTTAATGCTGCTCAAAGCCTGTCCTGAGCTGAAATAAACGTCTTCACGGTCATTGACATTTGCCAGGGTTCCGCTCCAGCCCTTCCCATGGAGGTTTACGTTCCCGCTCAGGAGCTTATAAGAAACTACTGGAGCTTTTGAGTCCTCGCAGGCTGCAGCAAGCACTGCCCCATAGACTCTACCGTCCAGTTTGTTTCCGGGCTCACCGCTGCTTGTAAGGACCTCCACCGTATTTTCCCCATTTTTAGTAATGTTGCTTACGTCATAAGCTATCCAGTAGACTCCATGGCCTGCACAGTATACATTCTCGTTTTTGTCATTTTTCCCGGCAAGCTGCAGCTTTTCAAGAATCTGCCCGTTAAACTCGGGCTGAACCCAGCCTTCATAATTTTCCGTACCTCCCCATACTCCTATATACAGATAGGCCCAGCGAAGAGTACCTTCCGGCACATCAAATTTCTGAGAGTAAGGAGGAAATGATAGTCCATGCCCTCCGTCTATGTAGACCTCCCCTCGAAATGTACCCTGAGCGTCCGGAGCAAGGGATAAGCCCTCATATGAGTAGCTGGCCCCGGCAGGAAGGGTTAAGGGCAGGAATAAGAACGGGAGGATAAAAAGTAAGGTCATCTTTACAGGATTCATTTTCATAGCCGTCACTTTCTTACCAGAGTGAAAGATCTAACTTCAGGGGAAGCTTGAATTGCCTCTGGTTTTCTATTCTGATACCTTTCTGCCCCTGAAGCGAGATTAATCAAATAAACTTCATATCATTAAATAATTAACAGCAAATTAAAGGTTATTAAATATTACTATTTTTCTTTTTTGTGTGAATTAATACAAATAGACGTTTCTGTTCAGGTTAAAAACTTGGAGATAAACCATGCATCCTGCAGCAAAATACAGGAAAAATCTGCTGAAACAGACCTAAGAAAAATGCCCGTAATTCAGTTGAAATATAAACAAAATATTAATTGATGTAGATTTAACTTTAAAAATAGTAACAATTAATGTTATGTAAAATTTACAAATACATATTTTTTAAAAAAACTTATATTCTTTTAATCTATCTTCTATTTACTGATTTACATTATCATAAAAGAATTTCGAAAATAGTTTGCAGGCGAGATGATGGGATATGCAGGCTGTAACTATAGAGCAGAACGGGCTCCGAAGGGTGAATTATGGAATAGAAAGGAACCTGGAAAGAAATGCAGGGTATAAAGCAAAAAACGGGCATAAGGGCAGAAGGGAAAAACCTGCCAGAGCCAGGGATGACAGGATCAGGAATATACTTTGTCTTGCGGCAGGACTGTGCTGCCTGATAGCAGGGTTATGCTGCCTGCTGGCCACGCCAGTCCAGGCCCAGGCTCCTGAGAATAACGGTTATGTTGCAGATAAGCCTCTTGAACTGTACAGCCATGATACAATTCAGGGAGACCTCTACTATACTGTAGGGAACAGCTATTACAGTGGAAAGGTCTACCCCGGAGAGGTATATTCCGTGATCCACACTGTCAACCTCCCTGAAGGGGCGAACGTAAAATTTGCAAGGCTCTATGTTTACTGGACCTGGAGCGCCGAAGGGGTTGAGGGGAGGTACCCTGAGATGAAAGTTAGTTTTAACGGAGAAGAGCTTAAACCTGAAAAAGAGTACAGCGACAGGAAAGGCTGGGGCATTTATAATTACCCCACAGGCACATGGGCTTACGATGTTAGCGCTTACGTCCCCGGTCCAGGCACCTTCAGCACAGATATCGAAAATACAGGTCCCGGTGCTTCTTACGTCTGCTTTGACGGTGCGGGTCTGCTTATAGTATATACTGACCCGAGTGGGAAATATATTGAATACTGGGTCAGTGAAGGAGCTGATGAACTCAATTCGCAGGTGGATGAAAACGGAAATCCGCTATACTATGCTACATCAAACCAGACGATATGTGATATGCTCAGGCCCAATCTACAGCTCCCTGTCCGCAGTGCGACCCTCTGGACTATAATTCAGTCCGGAAACTGGGAGGATAATACCCTTCTGGTTAATGACAAAAAGTTCACAGGAGTCTGCGATGGAAAACCCTATCCAGATCTGGATATTGATATAAGAGAAATCAAGGACTGCCTGAAGTCCGGAGAAAATTCCATTCATTTCCAGGCTGTAGGTGATTATGTGGTGCCTTCAGGGTCATTCCTCGTGGTTGAAAGAGATTCCCTTACCGAAGAAGTGCAGACCCCTTCAGGGAAGACCTCAGAGAATTCGGAAGAAATAAATACTGTGAAAGCCCCGGAAGAAACTTCCAGCATTAAGGCAGAGAAAGCTCCCGGTTGTGGATTCGTTTTTACTCTTATCACCCTTTTAACAGGAGGTAACCTGGCTGCAAAGACTCGAAAGTATAAATTCAGAAAATAAAAAACATCCAGAAAATAAAAACTCCTTTCAAACCGGGACTGCTCCTCCAAAGCCTGAGTAGCTCAGATAGAGCCCGCCTGCCGTAAAAAGGATTGTATATGCCAGAAAGAGATAATCATTATTTTTCAGCCTGAGTTCGTTTAAGCAGGTCCTGTGCCTGCTTGCCCGAAAGCCCCGTGTGTCGGCAGCTACGGCGAGTTTTCGTCCTGATCGAAGTATATTGACCACAAGCGGGACAAGGATATATTTAAGGGCTTTTGTTTTAGCGCGGACCCCGCCTTTTAACTCAAGTCCTCTCGCCTGCATGGCATTGAGAATTACTCCGCTTTCTTCAAGCATAGTTGGGGCAAAACTGACTGCGGAAGAGAGCATGAATGCAATTTCGTAAGGAAGGCCTATCCTGTAATTTTTACCTCCTATATTTATTTCAAATAAATTGACAAGCCCGGAGATAAGCCTTGAAGGGTGGCTTGTGGCAAGCACCAGCATTGCAGCGCTAAGCGATGTCATAAATCGGAATGACTGGTACAGCCCGTACACAGCTCCGTCCGCATAGAAATAAACTCCTCCTGTAAGGGGGCCCAGTATAGGAAAGGAAGATGGAATGAGGGTTAACAGCGGGTCTTTTGCCCAGTAATAGAAAAGGGACTGCGAGAGAGTAAAGCCCAGCCCAATACTCCCGAAGACCAGGAGCATTGCCTTTATTCTGCTTTTTGAAGGCTTCAGGATGAACCAGAAAGGCAGGGTTGAGAGAAAGAGGGCAACCAGCAAATAAGGAGTACCGAGTACTACACTCAGTACCGATACTCCAAAGAGCCAGAGCAATTTTACCCGCGGGTCCAGCCTGTGAAGCATACTGTCTTTTTGTTCATAACGAAAAAGCCACTTCAAATCTCAATTCCTCCTCCAGTTAATTCATACCAGGGAGAATATTAGTCCTATTATTTCTTACTTTTCATAATG
>DUGS01000170.1:5306-12509 GCA_013331265.1 Methanosarcina sp. | reverse complement strand
TTTTAAGCTTATAGGTATAAGAAAAAAGACAGATAATCATGGACTCCGCAACAGACACAGCTACGCATGTCAGGCTTGAAAAACTCACATATAGCTATCCATATTCGGATATTTCTGCCCTTTGTGATGTGGACCTTGAACTCAAAAAAGGGGAATTCGTGCTTCTGGCAGGCCCCAGCGGCTGTGGAAAAAGCACTCTCGTACGCTGCCTTAACAGGCTGGTACCCGAGATTTCAGGAGGCAGCCTGTCAGGTAGCGTCCTGCTCCGGGGAAAAGACCTCAGGCACGAAAAAGTTCACAGGCTGGCCCTTGAAGTGGGAATGGTATTCCAGAACCCTGAGACCCAGTTGTTTTCCCTGACAGTGGCTGAAGACCTTGCCTTCGGGCCTGAAAACCTGGGCCTGTCAAGGCAGGAAGTCAGGGCAAGAGTGGAAAAAGCACTCAAAGAGGTAGGGCTTGAAAGGTTGAGGGACCATTTTATCTTCACGCTTTCAGGAGGGGAAAAACAGAGGACTGCGATAGGAGGAAACCTGGCAATGCAGCCTGAGATCCTTGTCCTTGACGAGCCGACTTCTGACCTCGACCCTGCAGGCACCATGGAAGTGCTTGAGCTTCTCAGGAAGTTGAATGAAGAAAAACAGACTACCATCGTCCTGATAGAACACAAACTGGACACCGTTTTTGAAATCGCAGACCGTATGCTTGTTATGGACGAAGGCAGGATCATTCTTGACGGAAAACCTTTTGAAATCCTGTGTTTCGAAGAAGAAAAACTCCGAAGTCTCGGTATTCATCCTCCCCAGCTCACCGAGATTGCCAGCTTCCTGGGCATGGCATCTGAGTTTTCCGGCATCCCTGACTATGATACTCTCCTGAAACGCCTGGCTGAACTTCTTAAGGCGCATGCAGGCGAATGCAAGCCTGAAAAACGGGCAGAACCGGAAATCCCTGCTCCTCTGCTGCATTCCCTGGAAAAACTTCCCCATGTCCGGATCGAGGGTCTCTGCTACAGGCATGAAGACGGTACAGAAGTATTTGAAAACCTCAACCTTGAAATCAAACATGGAGAGTTTCTTGCCCTGCTGGGGCACAATGGGGCTGGAAAGACTACCCTTGCAGGCCACCTTATGGGTTTTTGCAGGCCTGCCTGCGGAAGAGTTCTCCTTAATGGAAATGACATCAGCAGGTATTCCACATCCCAGCTCTCAAAGCAGGTGGGTTACCTTTTCCAGAACCCTGACTCACAGATTTTTACGGACAGCGTGTTTGAAGAAGTCCGTTTCGGACTCAAGAACCTTGGAATGCCCGAAGAGGAGATTAAAAGGAGGGTAAATTCTGCCCTTGAAATGATGGAACTTTCAGCTTACAGAAACAGGCACCCGCACGCCCTTTCAAGAGGACAGCGCCAGCGTCTTGCAGTCGCCTCCATTCTTGCACTTGAGCCTGACCTGCTTGTCCTGGACGAACCCACTACAGGGCAGGACAGGGGGCATATTCGCAAGTTTCTGGATAAGATCCGGGAACTTAACAGGTTTGGGAAAACAGTGGTTCTAATAACTCATGACATGGAGCTTGCAGCGGAATATGTGGAAAGGGTTGTCGTGATGAAGCAGGGAAAAATCCTGCTGGACGGCCCGACAGCAGAGGTATTTTCAAGCCCTGATCTTGGCGCAGCCGGGCTTATCCCTCCTCTTCCTGCAAGGCTTGCCAGGGACCTCAGAATACAGGGACTTGAAATACCATCGCTGCTCACTGTTTCCGAACTGAAAAGTTTCCTCAGGGCTCGCTGTCCTGAGCTTACGGATTGAGATAAATGGTATGATACGAAATTCGGAATAAAAAGAAGGAAATGTAGAATAAGTAAAGTGAGGAGGAGTCCTTAAAACCTTGCCCCGCTCATTTTTACTGCCGTATCGTAACCAAGCACCCCTCCTATAAGCCCCCCGGCACATGCAAATGCGAGCTGGAGCCCTACATACCAGGGTGCATAGGAGATTTTCCACTCAACAGGCGCATAGAGCAGGTAAAAAACAAGGGTTGAGACCACTCCTCTTGATATGCCGTAGGTAATGGCAGTCGCGCGCCTGTCCGCATAATCCATCCTGAAAAGGAAGACCAGAAGATCGACAACAACCCCTTCGGCAAGGTAAAATCCAAGCCACATGATATGGGAACCCCAGACAACCATGCTGATGAGCAGGACACAGGTAAAGAGCAGGGTTGCAGTCCCGGGTTTTCGGACCAGCTGCAGGGCAACTATCATCAGGACAACGGTGGGGATTGCAATGACCAGCCCGTCAAACCAGCCCAGGTTGATAAGCTTGCTAACATACCGGAACACCACTGCAATGACGGCGGCGAGGAGGGCTATAGTTATCAGGTCAACAGTTGTAAACAGGTCAAGGACCCCGGAACGTTTTACCGCAGCTAATATTCCGACAAAAATAAGAAGGCTTGCCAGGATCGTAAAATAGGTCAGCCAGGAAGGTGGGGGTATGATACTGACCTTATGTTCGCTCTGCACTTCCCCTCCGGTGTAAGCAGTGTGAACCGTGAAAACTGCCTGTTTTTTGAACTCGATAGAGGCAGGAGGTTTTACGTCAAAGAAAACGCTTGCACTCTGTCCGGGTGCCAGGTCCCCTATTTCAGCCGTAATCTTCTGCCCTTCTTCTGTTATGGGATACGGCTGTGGGGAGACAGTGGCTTCCAGGTTATCCGGTACTTCAATGAGTATGGTCATGTTGTACAGGGTCTCAGTTCCAGGATTCTCAATGTTTATCCGCGCTCTTTCCCATGAGCTCCCCGCCACAAGAGCATCAGAAGCCTGGTTTTTGTCAAGGGGAATTTCCAGGCTGCATTCGAGAGAGGAGGCAGATGAACCGGAAGCTGCTCCTGCTGCAAGGGCTCCCTGGGCAAAGGAAGCTGCCAGGATAAGCGCAAGCATTACTTGAAGAATCCATCCGTATTTCATTTTTTTACCTCATCTTAATCTTCATCTTAATGAATTTCTTTTGGGTTCATGTCAGGAGGATTTTTTCTCAAACCTTTCTCTTCCTGAACCTCAGGAAAACCGCCGTGCAGGCCAGGAGACAGACAATAATTACTGGATAAGGGACCTCTCCCCCTTTTGCAGTTTTTTGTTTATGGATTTTGAGAAACTCGCTTTCTGACTCCGGCTCGGAAACAAGGACTGCAACACAGGGATGGAGATAACCCTCATCACCCCTCTCAAAGCGGAGGGTGCTTTCCGTACTTTTCGGGGAGACCGAAACCGAGTAGAGGTCAAAGTATTTTCCCTGTGAGGATCTCCCCACATCGCTTCCGATTTTTTCGGAATCAAAATAGAGCTCATCCTTTTCCCCTTCTGTGCCTGCCACGAGCAGGGTATGGAGGCTTGCATTTTTTCCGGGGGATGTGCCTTTAAAGGTGCTTGCCACACTGTCTTTTTTATTCGTATATGAAAGGGCATAGTTGCCTTCGTTTATCCAGAACCTTACAGGGGATAGAGATCTGTTTTCGGAAACAGCCGCAAGCGTAATTCCATAGGGCCCCCCGCCAGGGTTTTCAGACATAACCGATACTTCATTTAACCCTTCATGAATTAAAGTGCTGGCATTAAAGCAATAGAGGGCCGTACCCCAGGCAGAAACGTAATCGGGCTCCGGTTTAATCGAATGTTCCTGACTGTTGATAATTAAGCGGATACTGTCCCCGCTGTCATAGTTCCAGACAGGCACATAAAGCCTGGCATACTTTACCTCTCCTGGAGGGAGGTCGAAATACTGGATGTAAGGGTTCTCTCCGGTATACCCGTGCCCTCCATCAAAGTACACATTTCCCCTTACGACTCCTTCTGCTATTGTATATGGGGGCATGCCGTCTCCCTGCCAGCCCCCGTTTCCCGAAAATAAGGAAAACAAGAACAGCAGGCCGGCTCCGAGAAGCCCTGCGGTCAGGATCTTTTTTCCGGTATCCAGGGCAGCTCATCTCCTGAAATTATGCCTTCTCCAGGGCAGTTCCTTCTGCAATTGACTCACTCCTTTAAAATTGCCTCAAAGCACTGACAGGGTCCAGTTTTGAAGCCCTCCAGGCAGGATAAAGCCCTGAAACTACGGACACAAGTAGTGAGATAAGAACCCCGGCTGCGAGAATTTCAAAGTTTAAGGCGGTCAGGTGCTCTATATTTCCTATCTCAAGCCTTGACATAAGGAGAGCTCTTCCTATCTTATCTATGAAAGTTGCAAAGAGAACTCCAAGGAGGTCTCCTAAAACTCCACCCAGCGCTCCAATAAACAGGCATTCGGCTAAAAACATCCGCAGGATATCAGACTCTGAAGCTCCTATGGCCTTTGAAATTCCGATTTCGCGGGTCCTTTCATAGACTGAGACCACCATTGTGTTAACTACCATAAGTCCGCCTACAAGCAGGGAAATGCTTGAGAAAAAGGCAAGGACAAGAGTTACTCCGTTCATGATCCGGTTAACCGAGTCGATTTCGTCCTGGGCACTTGAAGATGAAAGTCCCAGTTTTTCTATTTGCTCCCTTGATTCGTGAACCAGGGAAGAACTTTCAACCTTTATCAGGACCCCGTCATAATACTCTTTTTTGCTGAGCCCTTTTGCATGTTCGAGCCTCATGAAGGCTCCGGAATCAATTTCATTTCCTGAAGGCTTCAGATAACCCACTGGAATGAAGCTTATTTCCCTGTCGAGAGGTTTTCCATCCTCTCCATAAAGTCGCAGTCTGGCTGTTATTGGGGTTCCTATCCTGGCCCCGTCTATTTTTTCCAGTTTTTCCCAAAGGTCACTTCCAAGCACAATCTGGTTCTCTCCACTATCAAACCAGCTCCCTTCGGCAAGCTCAAGCTCATTTGCAGTCCTGTAATCCTCCTGTACCCCAAATATTTCAAAATAGGTCCCTGAAGGGCTTACATAGGCATCTTTTACGTAAGGACAGACAACTTCCCAATACTCCTTTATTTCCTCTACTTTTGAGTCGCTTATAAGGACAAGTCCATTTTCCCTGAAACCCGGGGAGACCTCAATTAATGTAAGGTCCCGGGACTTCTGGATTTCTTCTATTGCATTGATGCGGAGCCCTTCTCCTAACGAGACAACGGCTACTACCGTAGCCACTCCTACAGCTATTCCCAGGAGAATAAGAAAGGTTCTGAGCTTTTTAAGGCGCAACTGTCGTATTGCCATTGCCAACTCTTCAATCAAACCATTCACCAGTCCTTTTTCCAGTTCCTGCAATAGGAGCAGGGTCCAGATCAGCGCATATTAATTTATGAGTACAAAGATGTGAATGAATAATGCTGAAAACTACAGGATTTCATGTTACTATATTTTAATTAAATAACATAAATTCTGAATTTATATTAAATAACATAAATTCTGAATATATAACTTTTTTGATTTTTAGCGAAGATAATTCATTGAAGTAAACTTTGCGCCTGAAACAGTGTGTTCCATTTTTCAAAAAACTAAAATTAAATTATAAAGCAGCCATTATAATGCAGCCAGTTAAAGTAGCAATTATAATGCAGCCAGTTATATTTGCTGGCAACCTCCTGAGATCTCAGGCAGGTGTTTCGATATTTCATAATTTGATAATATTCTTCTTCAGAAAAATAGGTAAATTATTAATACAAAGTTAATTCGATGAGTATAATTAGTTTGACTATATATGTTTTATATGTATGCAGATAGGAATTGTGATTCATAACCTCCAGCTTATGGATTCTCCCCAGACGGTAAAAGATATTCTTAATCTACTTTCCAGGGAAAATTGTATAAATGCCTGCCTCTGCGGTACCATGGGAAAAGTTGCTGCAATTGATGCCGGCCTTGAAGACTTGATTGAAATAGAACAGTTTCTAAAACCCAGTGCCTGCATAGAGGCTCTTTTCGGGTCAAATGACCTTGTGTGCCTCCTGAACCATGGGCGTGAGCTTAAAACAGGCCGGACTTTTGGAAGGATCGTAGTTTCAAATATCAAAAATCCTGAAGAGAAGCCCCTGATCCAGATTGAAAGGCCCGGATGCCTTGATGGTGAACTTATTCCCTGGAACAGGGCTGCAGATCCTCATGCAAAAAAACTATCCAACCTTCTTAACCTGAAAATTTCCCAGCCTCCACTGCCAGTCAATTCCATAGAGGTCAGCAATCATGGAATGCAGGTCCTGAGAAGAATATCGACATTTTCAGGAGCAAACATAATGGTCGAAGGGATTGTGGTCGGAAAAGCCACTTCTTCTGAAGTCGCCCTTATCTCTGAAAATGGTTTTCTGACTGCAATGGAAGGAGGAATTATTAAGGAACAGGGCATCGAAATCCTTCACAGACATGAGGGAAGAGTGCCTATAGATCTTTCCACGGCATGGGTAAAAACCGCAGCTTCCCGAAAAAAAACAGATGGCTGCAAAAGCCTGATCGTAAATAAAACCGAAGTGTTAGCGAAACCTCTTCCTCTGAAAAATAGTTTTTTACAGGAGAAAAACATAGAAGGCGGAGTCAAGGTCATTCTTATAGACCACTGTGCAGAGCGTTCATTTGAGCTAAAAGAAGGAGCAGGTTTTGCCATCACTGTTGGAGATGATACGACAGAGATTGCAGGAAGTATCTTATCCAGGTTTGGAATTCCAGTTATTGGGATTACGGATGGGGATTGTGATGAAATCGCAACTGCAGTGAACTATGCTTCGGGTTCACTGGTCCTGCGTTTAAAACCCGGAAAGGATGACGAGTTAGGTAGAAAGCTTCAGCAGGATCTCTTTTCTGGAAAATATACTGCTTTTTTTGAAAATCTTGATAGTCTAAAGAAGAAGGTCATAACTCTTGCAGAAAATTCTCTGGAATCCGTCTCAGAATACTGAATCTTTGCCTGTACTCTGAATCTTTACCTGTACTGACGCCAGAAATAGTAAAATCAGGATTTATTCCGGATTACCGTGATCCTGAGCTTCAGGGAGCAGGATTACATTTGAAAAGAGGTAGTTAATATTTCCTGAATAATTAACATAAACTAAGTGTTAATCTAAATGAGAATATGAAATATTTTATAATATTTATGACAAAAAACAAATGCTTTTAATATATCAAGATGTGTGATATTTAAAAATAAATCATAGAACTAAACATGAATTCCAGAGTAACTGAAAATTCATTACAATTGCCGGAAGCTCAATTTAAGATGTAGAA
>DUGS01000170.1:3880-5095 GCA_013331265.1 Methanosarcina sp. | reverse complement strand
AAATGAATACAAAATAATTTTGAATTGCAGTCTGATCATAAACAAGGACCGAAAAATCTTGAGGTTTGCGGATGAGAATGAAAGTTGTATTATTCATCTTCGCTCTTATGGTCTCGATGCAGGCCGTTACTGCTTCTGATATTGGGGTTGGGGTAAGCCCAGGAAATATGAGTTACAGGCTTGCTCCGGGAAGCTCGGAAGAGCAGTCGCTGTATGTGATAAATACAGGGACTGAAACTGCAACATATAACCTTTTTGTAGATGAAAGTGCTTACGACAGCTGGTTTGCATTTTCTGCCTCTTCATTTGAACTGAGACCAGGGGAAAATAAAGAAGTTAAGGTAACGCTCAGTGTCCCGGCTTCGGCTGAAGAGGATATGGACTGCAAGATAAAAATCCCATGTACTGTGCCCGAAGGAGAGGTCGGAACGGGGATTATAATCCCTGTTCATATCGAGCTTTTAACCTCTGTTAGTTCTTCAGGGAAGAGCTCTTCCGGCAGCAGTTCTTCCGGTGGAGGAGGTTCCCCGGAACCTTCCATCAACGTAGAAGTCAAAGAACTCTCACAACAGTATGCCGCAAGCGGAAACAATGTCAGGTTTAATTTCACACAGAATGCCACCTGCGTCAAGTATGTGGAATTTGATGCAAAAAAAAGCCTTGGAAAGACCACAACTGTTGTCGAGATGCTAAAAGGGCGGTCCACTCTAACCCCGAATATTCCTGACGGTGAAGTCTACAGATACCTGAATATCTGGGTTGGAAACGATGGCATTGCAACTCCGGAAAATATAGAAAATGCCGTAATCGGTTTCATGGTGAACAAAACCTGGGTAAATGAAAACAATATCGACATAAGTTCAATCTCCCTGAACTGTTACGACGGCGAGAAATGGGAACCTCTGTCTGTAAAGCAGGTAGGGGAGGACGAAGGACGTCTCTGCCTTGAAGCCGAAACCGTACGTTTTTCTCACTTTGCCATAACAGGCAAGAAATCGGACGAAGCTGATATGGGGATAGTTCCAATCACAAGAGCAGGTGAAAAGTTGAAAGATACTGCTGAAAACCTGGAGTCAACTGCAGTTAAGAATTTTGAAGAAAAGAGTCCCGTTGTTCTGGCAAAAATTGAAATATATAAAGAAACACTTCGAGAGCTTTGCCTGGACATGATTCACTTTGTGCAGGGTAAAGTTTGATGATTTCAGGCTGCTTATA
>DUGS01000170.1:0-3709 GCA_013331265.1 Methanosarcina sp. | reverse complement strand
ATTTCAGGCTGCTTATAGATCTAAAGCTAAGATCTCTTACCCGGATAAATGAACATAAGTATTAAAAATATGTATTTATTAATAGTGCTTCCGTCAACCAAAATATTCCACAAACGGATGTCTCCAATTTTCTCTTTTTTCAGACGGAAGCAGGACATATTAATCATCAGATCCAGGGAATAGAGCTTGATTTCCTGGAAAAGGGATAGAATCTATTTTTCAAGAAATTCTTTCTTTCAAGATATTAATTAAGCTAGAATACATATTCAGAATAGGAATAAAATGAGTGTTAAGAGCTCCTGCCATGTGAAAAGGTCGCGTGATCAAGGTGTCAGAAGATCGGCAGGAGCAAAAACAATACTAAAAACGAAACTTAGCTATTTAATTTGAATGATCCGGATAATGATTATTCTCGCGCCATAATTGTCCAGATAACAACACTTAAAAAATTATTTAATAATTAATTGAATAATAATATTTAGAAGGACGACAAAATATGGCTGATTACGAGAAAATAAGGGAAGATCCCACGGTTGCAAAGTGGCTGAATCGATTAGGTAAGGAAGCATCAACCGAGAAAGCCTATCTTATGGCACTGGAAAAATATGTAAGGCGCACTAAAATGTCGCCAAAAGAACTCATTGAAGAAGCAAAGAGAGAAGAAAAAGAACACGTACATTTGGATGATCTTGCATTATATGACCACTTGACTGATTTTCGAAATTATCTTAAAAAAGAATACCGTAATGAAAAAACCGGTAAACCTCTAGTGTCTCGTCAGCCATAACATGTCGTAATAATTATATTGTATCGTATTCATAAAGAATTCTAGGGATTGTTATGAATAGATACCTTGTGACGCTTACCAAAGGTGAACTTGAAACTCTTTGTGAACTTACTTCAAAGGGCAAACATAGCTCACAAAAAACTCTCAATGCTCTGATCTTACTTAATTGTGATAAAGGCGAATGGAATGTTAACCATTCAACCAATGAAGAAATTTCACGTATCCTGAATATCAGTATGAGAAAAATTGACCGTGTTAAAAAACGATTTGTAGAAGAAGGTCTTGAAGTTGCCCTCAATGGGAAAAAAAGAGATCGTATTTATGCTAAAAAAGTTGATGGCGATTTTGAAGCCCATTTAGTTGCATTGAGTTGCAGTGAACCTCCTGAAGGTTTTGCAAACTGGTCTTTGAGATTGTTAGCTGATAAGGTTGTAGAGCTTGGATATATCGAGAATATTTCTCATGAAACAGTACGTCGTATATTAAAAAAACGAAATCAAACCTTGGCAAAGGAAAGAATGGGTGATTCCCCCGGAACAAAACAGTAGTTTTGTTGCAAATATGGAAATGGTTTTGGATGTTTATAAGCGTCCATTTGATCCAAGAAATCCTGTCATATGTATGGATGAATCTCCAAAACAACTGATTGCAGAAACCAGAATTCCTGTCCCCTGTTCACCTGGGAAACCAGCAAGGTATGACTATGAATACAAACGTTGTGGAATGTGCAATATCTTTCTTGCCTGTGAACCATTAACAGGAAAAAGAATGGTTAAAATTACTGAAAGAAAAACCAAGAGAGACTGGGCTTATTTTCTGGAAGAAATTGCGACTCACCAGGAAAATGCAGATACAATTACACTGATAATGGACAATCTGAACACACATATTCCAGGATCTCTATATGAAGTATTTCCACCAGCGAAAGCGAAAACACTCTGGGATAGGTTTGAGTTTGTATACACCCCAAAACATGGAAGCTGGTTGAATATGGCAGAGATAGAATTGAATGTACTCACAGGACAGTGCTTAAAAAGAAGAATGGATAACATCGAGATTGTTAAGAAAGAGACATTGGCATGGCAAAAGTTCAGAAACAACAGAAATGCAAAGGTTAATTGGCAATTTACAACAGAAGATGCAAGGATTAAATTGGCATGGCTTTATCCGACAATTCTGGAGTGACGAGACACTAGGAATAAGACCGGCTGAACTACCACCTTATATTCTCTCAAAACTTGGAGATGTAAAGAGGTGAAGGTGAAAAACACCGGAATTAGGATAGTTCGAACAAAATTTTCCGAATTTTTAATGTAACAATGTGCTGAAGTTCGGGCTGTTTTTTGCGAGTTTGCCAACATATCAATAGTTTATTTTCAGCGAAGTCCTATAATATTTTGGAATAATTTGCAGCCATGCTGAGCAAAATGGGATATTTACCCTTAGTTAGGGGATTATCTCTTTGCTATAGGGCTACAAATCATCCGTGAACTCTATAATGAATGAGTTAATATAGCAACTTGGATTCTCAAAATCTAATTCGTGAAAAACGAGATTCTAAAGATCAAATAACTTTAGAATCAAGCATTAAATTATTTGACAATTAGCTATTTAGCTACATGATTTCATAAATTACATAGGAGCCTATCCCAAAACCTATTTTATTCCAAATTTGTAAGAGTCTTATGACTATTTTTCATGATCAAATATTATAGTTATTCTCGCAAATAATTACACTTAAAATTGAAAAGACCTATTCCAGATAGTCTAGATCATTATGTTTTGAATTCGTTTTAGAAAATAAGTGTAAACATTTGCGTCTGAAACTATAGATTGACTGTCCTAAATACGAGATTCAAAAATCAAATTTTGAGTTTTGGGATAGACTCAGACTAAAATTACTTGCTTAAATGCATTCTAAAAACTAACACGCCAATTTCACATTTTTTCGTATTGGAGAGCGTGCATAAACTCCTCTATATTTATCGGTTCCATTTTTAGTTCATATTTGCCTTGAGACTCCTGTATTTTGTAATAATTGATTTGTATCCCTTTTTTGGAATAATAGTCCTTAATTACTCTATAAACTCTATATGCATCGCAATACTCTACTTTTGATCCGAAAATAACACGTTCTAAATCTTCTCTTTTATGTGCTCTTTCCTTTTTTTGTTTATCTTCAGTTAAAATAATCCTGTATTCGTCTTCGTAGTCCCATTTTTTGAATTTAGTTCGTACAACCTCATGAACTTTGTTAATAGCTTCGTCATCAAACAAGTTTATGCGACTTGGAGGCTTTTCACAGTATCTTACTTTAAGAAATGCCTCTTCATTTGAATCCAAAGTTATTTTATATTTGTTGTTTATTCGCTTAGATTTGTAACCAATGCATACTCCTTTATGGCGATTTGCGTAAAGCCCCCACATCAAAGGATTGTTTCCATATTCACAAAAACAAGAAACTACTGGTTTCGCGGAATGCCAACGTTTGTCATAATCCGAGTAAATAAGATCCCCCTCAAGCTGAAAACGTTTCTCATTAATATAGTAATCGATTATATTATTAAGAAGGTCATCGATTGTGTTAAAACCTTGCTTTCTCGCTTGTTGCTCAAGCTGTTCGAGTCGAAATTCATTCAACTTTCTCATTTCTCTAATCCAACGCTGTCTGTTAGCTTTAAAATAAAAATTAAATTTACAGTCTGCGATGTCATTAAAATTAGCCGGGTCGCTAAAATATATCTGGTGATTCTTGATATTTTCAATTAGTGAATCTTTTATTGCACTATACTTGTAGAATACTTTCTCAGTTTGTCCTTCTTGATTCATGCAAGATACAAAAGTGGATACTTAAATATTAAATTTATGAATCAGTTATTCCTTCTGTTTGATAATGAACTAGTGTCGTGACCATTTAATTAT
>DUGS01000056.1:16608-23213 GCA_013331265.1 Methanosarcina sp. | reverse complement strand
CCGACAGGGAGGAGTAGTTCACTTCAAAAAACATGATTAGTAAAAGTAGAAAAGCGAAAAAACAGGCAAGTGAAATGAGAAAATCTGTATTACATTATAACACTTTCCATTTTATCTTTTTGCAAGATCTTTTAACCCAGAACGCCACAAATATGTATTAAAAGAATATTTTGTTCAACCAAATTATCCTGTGCTCATAAATAAGGAAGGTGGCGAGATGCTCTATACCTATGTCGATACTGAGTATGCTCCAGAAAGATGCTTACTATGTAATGGAACCGGACATACTGAAGGTAGAATCTGTGAGGCCTGTGGAGGTCAGGGGAACGTGCTCGTTGCCCAGCCTGCAATAATATGTCCACTTTGCAACGGGTCCGGATACCTTGAGACAGGAACCTGCAAGGCCTGTGGAGGGGGGGGATGGTCTCTTTTCTGAAGGAAAAGGGGAGATAAGTTAAGCACCATCTTCGTTTACCTTCATGAATCTAAAGCGAGACTACGGCTCTTCAGCAAAGGATGTATCAAAAATCTCCTCTATACCCTTCAGGCAATTCTTTTTTTCTTGCCAGAATATCTTTCTTTTTTTCTTCAGGCAGGCAGTCAAAGCAGGTTTCGTATCTTGAAGCCTTATACTTTTTCCTGCACAGCACAATTGCGTGTTCCAGAGATGCACATTCTTCTTCTGCTTTTTTAATTTCTTCTTCAATAAGTTCTTCAATTCCGTTTTTCTCAAGCCACTCATGATAGAGCTGTTTAAAGTTTCCTTCTCCCTTATTTTCAATAAGTTTCTCAATGCGCTGTTCTTCAAGGTCGGTATGGTCCGGTTCGGTCTTATGTATGGTTGAGGCTTTGTGCCATACAGGATGACTTTTATGGCGGTGTTTGCCGGTAAGAATATACTCGAATCTCTGGTACTTCTGTCTGTATACTTCTTTAAATCTGGTATATGCAAGATGGTAAATCCCTGAGCGGATCTCTGCCGGAGAAGAAACTCTTGGAGTGTGGACACACAGACTGCCAGAAGAGCCGCACCAGGCACATATCTTACCTTTAACGAATTCAGCCCTTTTTTGTTTCCATTCCCTGGAGGTTCGTTTCATTGGGATACCTGATCTTTTGCAATAAAGAATATTTAAAGCTGGAGGGTCCATGTTCCAAGCTTAAGAATATCATCTTCTACTCCAGATCATATGATTCTCTTTAAATATCAGGGCTGGATTCTGAAGAGTCCATTGAGCAGATCTTCTCTGACCTCTCTCTATAATATTCGAAAAGTTCTATACCCCAGGAAAGGGCGCGGTGTTCAAAACTAAGAAGGTACTGCCCTTCAAACTTTCCTTTTTTATTGAAAAAACCCAGTAACAGTGTATTTTCAGAGATAGCAATCAGTGCAGGAGTTTCAAGAGGTGTTCCTGTATGCATAAAAATAGAGGCATTTTTCTTTTCCAGGATTTTCTCTCCCGCATCACGAAAATCCCCTGAAAGCCTATCAAATGAATCTTTGCTAAGGATAAGCTGCACCTGAGTATCTTTTTTTGCAAGTTCCAGAGAAAAAGAGGGAATTTGAGGGTGGAAGTAAGAAAAGAGGAACATAACCTTTGAAGACCCGGTAAAATGATTAATTAACTCAGGGAAGAGATCAAATCCGTGATCAAGACCAGGTTCGATAAGCTTGCTTCCTTTAAGGTTTCCTATACGTTTTAACAGATGAAAAGGAATAGAATCCAGTCTCCTGTAGCTCCAGTAATAATCGTTTTCTTCAAATATGCTGGCTGCATCCAGTAGAGGTCTGGCTTTTCGGACTAAGATATCACCCAGGATAGAAATTGAATATGTATTTCCTTTCTGAAGAATCAAACATTCTTCCTTTAATTTTTTAATATGGGGGAGTAGAGAAGCTCTGGGTATCTGGAGCAGATCAAGAATTTCATCAATACTCCTGGGCTTTTTTGCCAGCAATAACAGTAAATTTTTCCTATTCTCGGAAAATAAAAGGAGATTAACAAGCTGCGTTTTCATCCGGTTTGTGCCTTCTAACGTAAATCAGCATCTATCTGGTAGATACAATTTTATGAAAATTTCAAATAAATATGTCATTGGAATAATCATTAATATATAGATATAAATGTTATCTAGAACCTAAGGCAAAAAAATCCATATTTAAAAAAATACTATCGCAAAAAAATCCATATTTAAAAAATAATATCTTAATGGAAATTTTTAACTTTAAAATGTGAAGTCCCCTTCCTTAACTGTTTCCGGCGAGATCCGGAAAGTTAAGGACAGTAAAACCAGAATTAAAAGAAGCCTGGAGGCACTACATCCTTTTTACTGGATTCCCCAATACAGCGGCCCCGCCAATATACTCCCCCAAGTATACTGGTCCGGAGCAGGATCAATGGTCTCCAGGCAGTTCTTTACTTGTTTTCTATACCCACTACTTCCTAACTCCACTAATATAACATTTCCACTAATATAACATTATATCATTAACTATTTCAAATTAATTACCTAAAAAATTTTTCCCAAACAAAAAAAATGTTCATTTAAAAAATTTCAAAGTAAGCATAAAACTGGACATGGGGTTACATTTAGCTTAAAGCATCTGAGAATCTCCTGTTTTATAGGAAGAAGCGTAAAACCCCTGAGTCTTTAGCTCAGTTGATATAAGCGTCAACTTACTTACATTCTCTTGTTATTGGTTATGATTAATTATTTCTACTTTGCAGTTAATGTCATATTGTTGTACTGTCACCGCAATCTTATGCGAAAACCAGTCTATACGAAGTTGGATTATAGGGTACACACCTCCTGAAGGGACGGGGAAAAAGCCGGGGAAAACGGGGGAAAGCCGGGAGCTTGAATGCATCTCAAGTATAATCACGCTCATACATTTCACTTTTACATTCTTCACCTGCGGGACGTGGGGTAGAGCATGTATGACTTGCGGAGGTTGCTCCGAAGAATGAACTCAGGAAGACGCTAAGTCTTTAGCTTGGGGTTAGCTCACAATAAGCCATACATTAAATGATTCAAACTTAGATACTATAAATCATATAATTCATATTATGAATTAATCAGATTAAATATGAGGTTGAAGGAAATGAGGGCAATTTTCAGAGATCGGGTAGATGCAGGAATTCAACTGGCAAAAAAACTTTCAAAGTACTCAAACCTTCCAGACGTGCTGATACTTGCACTTCCGCGGGGAGGTGTCCCCGTAGCTTTTGAAGTCGCAAAAGAACTGAACGTAAAAATGGATGTTTTCATAGTACGTAAGCTGGGAGTTCCAGGTAACGAAGAACTGGCAATGGGAGCAATTGCATCTGAGGACGTCCGTGTTTTGAATGAAGATATAATTAGATCTTATAAAATACCTGACAGAGTTATTGCTACGGTAGCCGCAAATGAACTCCGGGAACTGGAACGCAAGGAGCGCAAGTATCGCGGGGGCCGCCTCCAGCCGGATATGAGGGATATGACTATAATCCTGATAGATGATGGACTTGCAACCGGAGCAACAATGCATGCAGCAGTTGAAGCCCTTAAAACCAAACACCCGGCTAAACTGGTCGTTGCAGTCCCCACGGCTTCCCCGGATATATGCAGGTTCTTTAAAGGCATTGTAGACGAAATGATCTGCGCTGCAACGCCTGAACCCTTTTATGCAGTAGGGGCCTGGTATGAGGACTTTAGCCAGACCACAGACGAAGAAGTCTGTGAGCTGCTGGAGAAAGCACAGAGTTTTCCGGAAAAGTAAGTTTACAGCCTGACTTTAATTTTTTTCAATTCTCTTTTCCAATTTAAATACTGGATTATCTCCAATTTAAATACTGGATTATCTTCTACTTTCGTGTCTCAAGCTGTCATTTATTATGTGAAGTAATTATTTATGGGTGATAGTATCTACTATTTTGCATCTAATCCTGATCAGCCAACTGGATTTTTTGAGGAAATCCAGGTTAAAAAAGCCCTTAATAAAATAAAGGAAACAAGCAGGCTCAAACTGCCGTTCCAATGGGATCTGAATATTTATAGAGGATGTGAGCACGGCTGCAATTATTGCTACGCATTGTATTCACATAGTTATCTTGAAAAAGAGGAAAAATCCTTATCTGAAAGGACAGAAGGATCTGGCTTTTTCCGAAAAATCTATGTAAAGACAAACATTGCGGAAGCCCTTGAAAAACAGCTTGGAGCCCGTTCCTGGAAAAAAGAGCTAATAAACATAGGTGGGGTATGTGACAGTTACCAGCCGGCAGAAGCAAAGTACGGCTTGATGCGTGAAGTTCTGGCTGTAATGATCAAATACAAAAACCCGGTTACCATATCTACAAAATCTGATCTTATCCTCAGAGATTACGACCTGCTTGAAGAACTTGCTGAACTGACGCACGTGAACATTGCGGTCACGGTCACAACAATGGATGAAAAACTGAGCTCTCTGCTGGAACCCCTTGCTTCTCCTCCCGAAAAACGTTTTTCAGTCCTTCGGGCTTTTAAAGCCACAGCGGCGACTACCGGGCTTCATATAATGCCAATTCTTCCTTTTCTTACGGACATCCCTGAAAATCTCGAACAAATTCTTTCCCGTGCAGCCGAATGTAAAGTAGATTATGCTCTCCCTGGTCTTCTTAACCTAAGGGGCGAAACCAGAAAGCATTTTTTTAATTTCCTTGTGCACAATTTTCCCGAACTTCTTGACCCTTTCCGCAAATTGTACGCAAAAGGCGGGACTGACAGAGCTTATAATGATGAACTTTACGGAGTGCTCAGGAATCTTATGGAAAAATACCATCTCTCAGCCGATTACATGAAACCTGTAGAAGTAAAATTGCCAGGTCCAGAGCAGCTCAGGCTGACTGATTTTTAGATCTTATCCGAGTAATCCGGAAATAATTTGCTAAAACTTTTCAAACTTTTGCTTTTATTTTTCGCAACTGCATGAAATATTTCCTTTCAGGATTTCTCTCCAGTCTCCGATTACATCATGGGTCCAGCAGTCGTCTGCACCTGCAGCCTCCCTCATAACCAGGGCAAAGATATATGAGAGTTCTTTGACTGTGGCTCCTGCTTCGAGGGCTCCCTTGAAGTGTTTCAGGACACAGGGTTTGGACCTGGCTTTTATCGAGAGGGCAAAGCAAATGAACTGATAGGTCTTTTCATCAATCATCCTTTTTTCGGCGTAGAGCTGGTCAATCTCGTCCAGCTTCTGGGTGAATTCAGGGAAAAACTCTTCCAGCATTCTCATTTCTATGGCTCCTTTTTACCTGTAAATTACGAGTTCACGCTGTTAAACCGATAAACATATTATGATATTTTTTTATATTTAAGCTTAGTTCAAAATCTTTTGAAATAATGCTCTGGACAGATTGGCTGATTTTTCTTTCTGCCAATTTCATTTTTTTTCTATGTTTGCTCTTTCCTTTAATGTAAAAAAAAGGTAGTTTTCAGTTTTGAGGGTACGGATGAGAGTTTCCAGGTTACTGAGGGCGTTTTCTCCAGTATTGAACTTACAGTCAAGACGGATCGGCAATTCGGACATATCCACGAACTCCCAGGGATGGACAAATATCACAGGAGCTTTTATGCGCCTGATGAGTGGAATAAAAAAGTCAGGAGGCAATCTTAGAAAAGAAGATGTAATCGTGGCAGGAACTCTTATTATCTTACTTTTCCCACCACTTCGGAAAAATGGTGGCTTGTATGCTGCAATTGAAGAATCATAAAGGAAACCTTCCTCTTCCAGGAGTTCGAGATAGCTTTTCGGAAACTGAAGGTTCGGAGCTCTGAAAGAGACCACTTGCTTTTCGAATTTCCTGAGCACGCTTCCTGCATGATTCAGTGCGACCCTTGCCTCTTCCTTTTTCATACGGTCGAAACGTGCATGATTATAGCCATGGCAACCCAGTTCATGCCCTTCTTTCGGAATCCTCCGTATTAGGTCAGGGTACTGTTCCGCCATCACTCCTGTCACGAAAAAGGTGGCCTTTATCCCTTCTTTTTTTAAGAGATCCAGTAATTTCGGAAGGCCTTCTTCCATACCCCTGGTACTTGTAAGCATGGGTGGACAGTCTTCTTCCACATCAATTGTTATTGTGATATTTTTCATAGATGACCTTTGTATACACCTGGTTAGTTTGTTCGTATATTCTGTTCCAATCGTAGTTTGAAAGCTCCTGGCTCGCTTTCATAGCAAATAAGGTTCTTAGGGCTGGTTTTTCAATCAGAGTCTGAAGGTAATATGAAAATTCCGTAAGGTCATCTGCGAGGTAGCCGTTTACGCCGTTTTTGATAATATCCGAGACTCCACTATGATTCATTGCCACAACAGGGACCTTTTTTGAAATTGCTTCCAGAATCGAAATCCCAAAGGCCTCATCACTGGAAGGAAGGGCAAAGATATCTGCCAGGTCCAGATACCCGAATACCTCTCCTCTGGAAATTTCTCCTGTAAAATAGAAATTACTGGATAATCCGGTTTCTTCTACTTTTTTTTCCAGGCGTTTTCTAAGAGGACCGTCTCCTATCATTACAAATAACAGGTTTTTATTTTTTGCCAGAAGGGGAGGAGCAAGATCTACAATATTTTGCACGCCTTTTTT
>DUGS01000056.1:0-16346 GCA_013331265.1 Methanosarcina sp. | reverse complement strand
GCCTCATTCTCCGAATCAACTCCATTAAAAATTCGGTAAATAGGCTTTGCAGTCATTATTTTTGAATCTTTTTCAACTGCTGAACTGACGGCAATTACGGCATCAGCATTTTTTAGGAAAAGCTTGCCTGCAAGATACAAAAGAGAGCTATACAGGGTGTGTCCTACAAGAGAATGATTGGTAACTACTACAGGAATTCCCAGTTTTCGGGCTTCAATAAGGGCAGATATGGCGATAGGAGAATCCAGCCCGTGGCAATTAATAATTTCATAGTTGCTTTCTTTTAACAGAATGTAGAGTTTTTTGTATGCATCTGGCATGAGAAAACGCTGCTGTCCTGGAAAAGGTTTGCTTTTAATCCTGATTACCGGTATACCGTCTCTTATACTATATTCCGGGACATCTGGATAGCTCCTGGTAATAACGTTTACCTCATGACCGTGCATGCTCAGGGTTTTGGCAAGAGCATGCATAGAATACTCGATTCCTCCTACTTTTGGAAAATACCAGTCACTGATCAATGCGATTTTGTATTTTTCCATATCTTAAACCCCCCATAATAGAAAAGATAAAAAAATCCAATAAGGCTACTTAACCCATAGGAGATAAATCGCTCCAGAAAAACGAAGCTGCCTGCGGAAGCTAAAGATAACCCAAAAAATAAAAGCAGAGAGATGAGACCTCCTTCGACTATTCCAATCCCCCCTGGGGTTATTGGTAGAAGCCCTATCAAGAGGTACAGTATTGAGACTGCTGTGATAATATACAGAGAGAGAGGGAGATTAAGGGCTAGAGCGATAAATTTGAGACGTATTATGTCAAGAATCCAGACTGCACAGGATAGAAAGAGAGTAGAAACAAAGGATTTATTAAGCCGTTTCCAGTTCTGCAGCACCTCTTTGAGAAGAGGAGTAATTTTTTTTCTGAAATACCATACTGCTATCCCTATTATTGTCAGGGATAAGAACAACAGAAATACCGAGTTTGAGATTAATAGGTTTGTCCGGGATAGAAATTTGTCTCCTAAAGAAGGAAACATATAGAGGACATAAGTAAAGAGCAGTGCAATAGGAACTATTTCAACTACCCTTTCGAAAAGGGTTGTTATGAAAGCGTCAGTATAGCTTACTCCAAATTGTTTGTTTATCCAGACTATCCGCAGTCCTTCCCCTCCTGTCCTGCTTGCCGGAGTGAGGTTATTCGCGAGTATTGTCCCGAAAAGAATTGGAAATATATTTTTTGCTGAAATATTATAGCCAATGGAGGCGAGTACCCTCTGCCAGCGGACTGCAAATAAGTACACGCTTAGTACATAAATTACGAAAGCCAGAATTAAGTAAGTAATCCGGGTCCGACTGAGGATTTTCCAGCTTTCTTCCAGCAAAGGTACAATCTCTGCCCAGTGAGTGCGGACCAGCAGTATTAATATAAGCATTAAGAGGACCGCAGTAGTTTTCCTCAAGGTTCCAGGGTTCAACAATACACCTTCACAAAGGGTTCAGCAGAATTTCTTGTAAACCTGCTTTTTTCACAATTTAGCTACTCCTATTCTGGATTCTTTTCATCAATGAATGATATTGTCTGACTGACAGTTCCCAAGGAGTTTTTCAGACTGATAAAGCAGCATCTTAAGTTTTAAAACCCCTGAACTGCTTTCCATATACCCCAGGCTCGAGAGTCATAAAAAGTATATTTTGCTTCTCGATCCAATTCCCATTCTAAATTTAGGTTCCTTTTATATAATCTCTCTTGTCGTTGTGTTTTCTAAGTTTCCTGTATGTTCTGATTAGAAATTCTCTAATTTTCAGGAAGATCTCATTACGCAGTAACCAGGAAGTATGAGTTAATCCCTCCTCGAGAAAGTACTTGAGGACATCTGCCGGAAAAAGGCCCTTGCAACCAGGATATTTGGAAAAGGGCATGTAGAAATAACTTACAGGTTGCAAATGTAAGGGTTTGTTTGCCTCTTTCAGGCTAAAATTAGATGACATTCCGGTGATGAAATCGTTTGTGGGAGCAAGTTATTAGCCATCTCTGAAATATGAGCGTATATATCACGTTTTGAGTGGAGGAATAGTCTTGAGTGCTCACATATTTAGATAACTTGCTCCCACAAACCTTTAATTTTATCTTCAGGGTAGATCAAGTCTGTTTTAAAGAATTTTGTTTGGTCGGAGACAAATTTCTTTATTTCTTTTTTATATCGGGACTACTGTGAGTTACTTTTACGTTACTATGACTGTGGCTTTTGCTTCCTTCATGTCTTTCAGACTGAATGTGTAAGTCCCTGCTTCTTCAAAAGTATACGAAAAAGCTTTCCTGTAGTACAGGGTTGTATCTTCCCACAGACCGTCTTCACTTACAAGTACTGATGGTCCTTTTGGCTTTTTAAGGTTAACCCAGGTAATTGTATCCCCTTTTTCTATTTTTATGGTTTTTGGAGAAAACGTTGTTGAGTATATTAACATTTTTTCATCATTCTTTACGTTTTTTTCAGCAATTTTCTCTGAATTCAAAGCCGGGGATGCTTCTGTCGTAGCACTGGTATTCTCTACAGTGCGAGTTTCTCTGAGAGTTTCCGAGTCCTTTTCCTGCGGTTTTGAGGTATATACTGTTACTGTCCCCTTTATTCCCGGTTTATCTTTGAGGGTAAAGGCATAGGTTCCTGGATCTTCAAAAGTATATGAAAAGGCTTTCCCATAGGAAAGGGTTGTATCTTTCCACAGTCCGTCCTCACTTACAAGCACTATTGGGGCTTTTGGTTTCTTAAAATTGAACCAGGTTACCTCTTCCCCAACGTTTATATCGATTTTCTCGGGTACAAATGTGCCGTAAATAACTACTCTGTTAGCAGAAGTATCAGCACTTTTTACAACCAGTTTTGTCTCTTTTGCCGCTGCCATATTTGTTGACATGAAAAGGATAGTCACTATCAGCAGGGCAAAAATTACAGTTTTATTGTAATTTTTCGTCTTAAAACCTCCAGGTTTTCACAGCTTTTTATCCAACTTCTTTTTGGGAATACCATCTTACATTTTGTTCTATGTTTCTTATAGCCAAAACGGTGGATCTATTTCTTCTCAGTGAAGAACCGGATCAGGTTCTCTTACCAGACAAGTGCCCATGGAATTGGCAAAAAGGACTGGCCACTTTGATATATATTATAAAATGTGGTCATATGAGGCTTCAATTTTCCCCATTTATTTTGTGAGTAAAGCAAAAGATAATAGATAACTTCCAGACTTGATAGCTTCAAAACTCCTTTTTCCAAATAAAAAGATTTTTTTCAGTGAATTTATATAATCCGTTCAGGTATATTATTAAGGTAAAATGAAATCGAAAGCATATATCAGAGTAGAAACCAAACTTTCGCTTCTTAATACGATTTTTCTTTCTGAGAAACGAAAGAACCTTCTTTTGCTCCTGAAAGAAAAGGGCCCTAAAAGCAGTGAGGACATTAAGGATGTATTTGATTTTCCCTGGAAATCAATTACTCCACAAATAAAGAAATTAATAGACTGGGGGCTGGTTCTTGAAGATGAGGGAATGTATACTCTTTCGGATATGGGTGCAGCGATTGTTACTAATATGCAGTTTTTCCTGAATACGCTTTCTATATACGAAGAAAACCTGGATTTCTGGGGTGAACACGACCTGAGCTCTATTCCCTTCCATTTGCTTACAAGGGTTAGAGAGCTGGGACATATTAACATTCTGGAAAGGAACCTTTCAAATGTTTTCTGGGTCCCAGAAGAGCTTATGAATAATCTGGTAGATTCAAAGCGTATTATGTCTTTTGTTTCGGTATTTCATCCTTCTTCTCCTTTTCTTTATTCTGAATATATGGAAAAAGGCATTGAATCTACGGCAATTATTACGAAATCAGTTCTTGATATTCTTCAGACAGAATCCAATTCTGAGCTTCTACATATAAAAATGAATAACTCAATTCTTAATAGAGCCCTTATTGAATATAAGCAGAAAATAAAGAATATCCTGAGCAGTAAAGCTTCTAATTTCCTGGTCTATGAAGTTGATTTAAACCCGATGTCAATGATCGTTACAGATAAGATCTTTTTATTAGCTCTACCGGACAAAAAAGGAAGGTTAACGTCCAAGTTTCTGATCAGTTCCGAGCCTCAGGCTTTAAAATGGGGAGAAGAACTTTTCATGTATTATAAGGAGAGATCGAAGCCTGCGACTGCATTTTTGTCTGCCCTTTGAGTTTGTTTCTCCCATTTTTGCCTTATATTTCAGGAGAGTGCAAGGATTCAAAAAGGAGGGGCAGGGTTTCGTGAACAGGATCAATTTCTTCAGAATATATCCTAGTTTCCCATGGTAAAAACTTTCTTAAAAATTAGAATTGTATTTGCTGTAGGTTTTCCTCAGAGCTTCTGAGATTCATTGATTTTTCATCAACAGCGTCTCTTTCGGAGGGAGTATATCGCTTCTCGATAGCTCCTGAAGAAAACCACAGCGCATCTACCACATCTTAATATTTAACCCAATTATAAAGATAGTAAAACGGTTGTTCTATCTATCGAATTTATATAATTCCTATTCATATATAACCAAAACGATGAAGATTTTTACTTTGCGGTTGGAATATTCCAATGGCTTTGGATGTGGCAACATCCTTTGGAATTTCCTCATGTTGTTATGAGGTTCAAATAAACGGAATTTACGGAGTATCATTGAGGATCTCAGTGAGCTTATAACTTTTGTTATAATATACCAGGCGAGACAAACACATGAGCCAAGTTTCTGGTACCAGTTCTTCGTTGCTTGATGCAATTTTTCTTTCTGAAAAGCGAAAGAATCTTCTTCTGCTGTTAAAAGAGGAAGGCCCTAAAAGCAGTGACGAGATCAAAAATGCATTTGATTTTCCATGGAAATCAATGATTCCCCAGATCAAAAAGCTGATTGAGCTAGGTCTGGTTATCCAGACAGATGGAGTATATTCTCTTTCTGAAATGGGGACAGTAATAGCCACAAACGTACAGTTTTTGCTAAATACACTGAATGTATATGAGGAAAACAGAGATTTCTGGTCCGAACATGATTTGAGTTCTATTCCTTTTTATCTTCTTACGAGAATCGGAGAGCTGGGACGGTGCAGGGTTCTGAAATCTGATCTCTCTCATATATTTAAAGTCCAGAAAGATATCGTAAAATGCATGTTGTCTTCTTCCCGCATTATGGTATTTGTTTCTGCTATCCATCCAGCTTACCATCTAGCCTGTCTGGAATTTATTGAAAAGAAGATTGACTTTACAATTATCCTGACCCAATCGGTTTTCGAAAGTATCCAGGCCGAATGCCTCCCAAAATCAGACACAGTTTTCAGTGACATTTCCGTTCTAAAAATGGGCCTTCCGGAGTATAAAAAAGAAATTCAGCGTTTTCTGGACTGTGAAAACTCACATTTTTTCGTGTCTGATGGGGAGAAAAAACCAATGATGCTGATAGTTACCGATAAAATCTTTGCGCTTTCCCTGCTTGATAAACATGGCAGGGTTGACCGAAACTACATTGTAAGCTTTGATAAAGGAGCTCTAAAGTGGGGAGAGGAACTTTTTGCATATTACAAAAAGAATTCCAGGCCTATTTGTTCTCTCTAATGTTTCACTACCCTGAATCATCAATCCTTTATCCAAGGCCTTATCTTCAGACAATGGAGGGAATGCCGCTATGCAGGGAATCTCTTTTCCTTCATTTCCTCATGGTTACCATGTACAATTTCCTTGGTAGTTCCCCTTCCTCAAACTCCTCAACCTCGAAACTCCTGTACCCTTTTGCAAGGTGCTCTACTTTTTCTCTGCTGAAAAAATGCACTATAAAACCTCCCGCGATTTCATACATATTTTCCCCTCTGTGAATTCCTGTCCCGTAATGGGCATCCCCTGTATTTCTGGCTGTATAGATATTTACCCCGCCTGGCTTGATCACTCTTTTGACCTCATTGCATAGGAATTCCAGTTCACTGGTAGTTAGAGCCATGCAGTAGAGCATGTGAGAATAGCAGGCATCAAAAGTCCCGTTTTCAAAAGGGAGAGGATTTCTTACATCGTGCCTGAGAGCAGTTACTGAAGCCGAAAGGCCCATATTTTCTGCTTTTTCTTTTATTGACTTTGATCCGCTTTCAGTGTAGTCAAGTGAATGGACTGAAAAACCTTTGCTGGCAAAATAGCAGGTATCTCTGCCCTGGCCTCCTCCAAGTTCCAGGATTTTCTTTTTTCCTTCTTTTTCAAAAACAGCCGCAGCTTTCCGGGCAGGATAACTTGGCTCGTCCCCAAACCTGGAGCCTGTGTTCGAAAATACCTTCTCCCAGTGAGGCTGCTGCTCATTAAGGATCTCTTTTCCCATACCGCTTTCCATTTTTCCATTCTTAGTATTTTCCTTATTCATTTCATTCACTTCCTTCTTACTAGCTTTCTTCTCAACCTGAAATGGTATTATTTTATACTTCCAATTTGATATAACTGTTTATTTTTATTATTCGGGTAAGAAGAAAATCGAGAATGGATAACTCAATCTGGATCTAAAAAGTTAAATTAGTCTCTATAAAAAAGATTAAATCTCTCTGAACTGGAAAAGGGATTGGTTACTCCAAAATAGATTATGGGTGAGCTCTAATCTAAAAAATATGAATTGTCTAGTTTTTCATAATAAGCCTTTTTCTCACTATTAAATAATTCTAATTTTTAAAAATGAGAATATGGAGGTTTGCCCGAGAGACCCCTCTCCCGAGCGATATTTTATATTGGATGTTGAAAACTGGGTTGTTTTTGAGTTCTTTTTAAGTTTGAATCGTCCTGTAACTCCCTGGTTCACCTCTCTGTTTAAGAATTTGTCCTATTTCTATTCTGCCGGATATCTCCCGGGGGTGCACAGTTCCCGGGATCAGCACCAGCTGATTAAATATCTGTTCGCTTTGAGGATAGGGGATTGATCCTATCCATTTTTATTAAAACTCGAAAACTACGTAAGTGTACTGATTTGGGTAACAGGTCTTAGTTCTTAAGATAATGAGCTCAGGAAATCTGTTTTATCTGTAATGATCCAGATTTACATGCCGTGTCAGGGCAGAGAATGAATAAGGCTTTATATACACTCATTTTTTGAGTCCGAAGGGACAAAATTTTCCCTGTTTTCGGGACAGGACTCGTCTTAAATTAACTTTGTCTTATTCCCCTTCATGTGCTTTTACTTTTCTTTTTCAAATTTTCCTTTTTCTTATTTGCTCACATCATAGAGCAAATCCATAATTTCCTGTCTTTTCCCTTTAAAGATATTTTTTGAAGAATTAACATTTTTTCGCCCATATGTGTCAATCTGTAAAATTTAGAATAAGAATATTATTTAAAAATCAAACCTGGAGCCAAAACATAAAAGGATGAAACTCTCAAAGAGATGTAATTTTCAAAAAAATCAGTATCGGTATAATGTGTCTGTCTGAAGTACCAGCCATATCATCACTTTGAGTAATAAATACTCAATTCTTTGTTATCTTACAATGGCCTGGAAATAAATGACACAAATAAAAGAGCGCTTTTTTATGTTATTTTTCCAAAAAAATGTGTGATCGAACGCATAATAAATTATTTTTTAAAGATAAATACCTATTTATAAAGTGATTGCCAAGTTTAATATTGATAACTGAATCAAAATGAGGGGAAATAGATGCCCAGACAGAATTCCGGCAATCGCCTGCACGATAATAATAATGCTTCTAAGGAAGGCCATGAACAAAATCACAAACACAGACTTTTTGGTTTCAATCTTTTCCTCCATTCACTTTCTCATAAATTCTCCCATACTCACTCGCATGCGCATCCCCATGAGAATTCCCACGGGCACAGCCATACGCACGGGAAAGTGGACCCTTCCATAATTGCTACCAGTAAAGGGCTCTGGGCTGTCAAATGGTCCTTTATAGGGCTGATGTTCACAGCCGTTCTGCAGATTTTCATTGTTTATATTTCGGGTAGTGTTGCCCTTCTTGCCGATACCATTCACAACTTCGGGGACGCATCAACAGCAATCCCCCTCGCAATAGCCTTTTCCCTGGCAAGAAGAAAGCCTAGCAAACGCTTCTCTTACGGATACGGTAGAGTAGAAGACCTTGCAGGTGTGGTTATTGTTCTTCTTATCCTTTTCAGTGCGGCAGTTGCGGGTTATGAATCCCTTACCCGTTTCTTAAACCCTCAGCCTGTAGAGCATTTGCAGGCTGTAGTCCTTGCTGCAATCATTGGCTGTATTGGAAACGAGGTCGTTGCGCAGTTCCGGATGAAGGTCGGAAAAGAGATCGGGAGTGCAGCCCTTATTGCTGATGGATACCATGCGCGGGTGGACGGTTTCACCAGTCTTGCTGTCCTTTTCGGGGCAATCGGTGTCTGGTCCGGGTACCCAGTCCTTGACCCTCTTATAGGTATGCTAATTACAATTGCCATCCTCAAAATAGTCCTTGACTCGAGCAAACTCGTATTTACCCGCCTGCTTGACGGTGTAGAACCTGAAGTCCTCGATAAGGTAAAAGATATTGCCGAAAGTGTCGAAGGTGTCTGTGAAATTACAGATCTCAGAGTCCGCTGGATAGGGCACAGACTCCATGCAGAGATTAATGCTTCTGTTGACCCTTCACTTTCTGTAGAGGAAGGGCACGAAATTGCAAATGCTGTAAGAGAAAAGCTTCTGGATAATTTTTCCTATCTTTCCGGGACCACCATCCATGTAGATCCCATTACAGCTTCAGGAGAGTGCTGTCACTGTGTGCCTGAAAGTGAAGAGAAGAGAAGCATAAAGAAAATTCATATTTCGACTGCCCATCCCAATTGAGGCCCTCAGAGATATTTCAGGTCTCTTTCCTGAAATCCTCTAAGGAGCCTTCATCTCCCTTTTTATTGGAAATTCCATTAAGCAATTTATTACAGTTTTCTTCATGCAGTAAACACAACTTCTACACTTTTCACGTCCCATAAAGACCCAAGTTTTTCCATTATATCTTCCTTGATGGCCGAAGCAAACTGGTGGTCAGAAGGCAGGTCCACTACCACCCTTACAGTCCCGTCTACTACGGTGATTTTGAGGATAAGGTCCGTACGGATGATGTCCAGGCCCGTGAGCGGGTTCATCACGTGTTTTAGCCTTCTCCGGACAACCTCTTCAGTTGTAGGTTCTTTCTCAGTGACAAGCCCGTGCTTTTCCTCGTAGTCCCGGATTGCAGCACGCAGACCCTCAACCGCAAGCACGGAGCAGTGGGCTTTAATCGGAGGAAGCCCACCCAGTTCCTCAGAAGCCTGTTTCCAGGTTATCTTCTTTGCTTCCTCCAGGGTTTTTCCCCGTGCAATGTCCGTGATTACAGACCCGGTGGCAATATTTGATGCACAGCCGTAAGATTCGAATTTTACATCCTCAATAACCTTTGTCTCTGGTTTGACCTTGATATATACGGCAACCATATCCCCGCATGCCGGGCTTCCTTCAAGGCCTTTTCCGTCAGGGTTTTCCATCTTTCCCACATTATGCGGGTTCCTGAAATGCTCCAGCACTTTTTCGCTATAAGGAAATCTTATCTCACTTTTCTTTTCTACTTTCATTCCTGCTCTCCCCTTCCTTGTTATTTATTTTGCCCTCTCCTGGCGCTCGATTTTCTTTTCCTTTTTACTTATTTCCTTGCAAGCGGGCTAATTTCCCTTAGCCTTGCCACAACTTCACTCATGGCATCAACTGCCGCATCCGCATCCTCCATGCGGTTGTAGCGCCCGAAAGTAAAGCGTACCGAGCCGTGAGCTCTCTCGTGGTCGCCTCCGATTCCCCGTATAACATGGCTGGCTTCAAGGGAACGGCTAAAACAGGCCGAACCCGTACTCACAGCAAACCCTCGCATATCCATATGCAGGGTTATGGATTCCCCTTCTACATAGTGGAAAGTCATGTTTGCATTCTGAGGCAGACGGTTTTCCCGGCTCCCGTTAAGAGTAACTTCCGGAATTTCAGAGAGGGCTCTTTCAATCACCCTGTTTCTCATAGACTCAAGCTGTTTGTTCTCATCTTCGGTTACGAGTTCTACAGCTGTTGCAAAACCTACGGCTCCCGGGATATTTTCTATCCCTGCCCTTATATTGGATTCCTGAAAACCCCCGTCCATGAATTTGGTTATGGGAGTGCCTTTCCGGATATAGAGGGCACCTATTCCCCTGGGGCCGTGAATTGTGTGGGCGGATAATGTTACCAGGTCAACAGGTAGTTTTTTCACATTGAGAGGAAGCCGGGTAAAACTGTGGGTAGCATCGGTGTGCAGGAATACGTCCTTTTCTTTGCAGATCTCAGAAATGGCTTTCAGGTCCTGTGCAGTCCCTATCTCCTGATTGGCGCACTGGACCGAGACAAGGACAGTTTCTTTTGTAATTGCTTTTCTGAGCCCTTCAAGGTCCGCAAAACCTTCTCCATCCACACCCAGAAAAGTCACATCAAAACCCTGCTTCTGGAGGGCTTTTGCCGTATTTAATACAGGAAAGTCTTCTATCTGTGAGACAATAATGTGCTTGCCTTTCTTTTCTTTAAGAGCCCAGGCAACTCCTTTCAGAGCCATGTTGCTTGACTCAGTATCCCCTGAAGTAAAGATCATTTCTTCGGAATCCGCACCAAGCCTTGAGGCTATACCCTCCCTGGAGTTTTCAAGCCCTTCTTTTGCGTCAATACCCATAGAATATCCAAATTCAGATGTCGCTACTGCATAAGTATCAAAAAAGTAGGGTGTCATTGCTTCAAGCACTCTTTCATCCAGCCGTGTGCATGCAGCATTGTCAAGATAAATCATATTTTCAAATATTTCTTTTCCCTCCTCAGACCATACCATAAAATTCAATTACTACAATCTATAGCAGGAATTAATATGATGAGGCTCAGAATGAAAATAAAACCTGAAGGAAATCCAGATCATTGCTAAAATCCTAATTTTTAACTATTGGAATCAGATAAAGAGGGTTATGCTCGCATCTCTTGCTTCGTGGATGTAAGAACCTACAGCCCCCCATTCATCCACCCATTCAGTTCGAATTTGTTCCTTATCTATGCCCATTATTTCCATAGTCATTTCGCAGGCTATGATCTTTCCTCCGAGCTCTTTGAAATCATTCATCAGCTTTTCAAGAGGTGCAACATGGGCTTTTTCCATCCTTTTTTTGACCATCTGCTTGCCAGCACCCATCATGTTCATTTTGGAAAGCGGTCCTTTTTCAAGTTCTCCCTTTTTAAGCCTCATAAGTCCCCAGAAGGTGAAATATATGGAGGCTTCCATACCCATTGCAAGGGCTCCGTTTGCAATTATAAGCGCACTGTATACCTTATCCATATCCCCGCTGTGCAGGATAATGACTGCCTTTCCCCCCATTTCTACTCCTTTCCCGGTTTTACCTCCGGATCTTTATTTCCCACTCTTTTCCTCCCTCTTTGTCTTCAATTTCCAGCACCGTGAGCCCCAAAGCTTCACATGCCATTGGAATTTCTTTTTTTGATGCCGGATGCGTACCTTTTACAATCACAAGATCTCCTGGTGAGGCTTTTTTAAACGCTTTTCTGCACTCTACCAGCGGGACCGGGCAGGTCTGCCCTCTAACATCTACTTCCAGTTCTGCCACTGTTCTCACCCCCAAGTAAGAGAAATGGAAGGTTCCTGAAAATGACTGTTCCTTCTTCCCCCAAGTTCACTATATCCCAAAAAATATATTATCGTTTTGTATAAAAACTATTGTCCGGAAGCTGTCTTTTCACATCTGGTCATCTGCCCATTTCTTACATGGGAGTATTTACTTGAAGCCTTTCATTTTCCCTCAGGTTTTTCCTGATCTTATCCGCGACTTCGTCCATATTTGTCCTATCCGGCTCAGTCCATACGATTGATTTTATTCCTCTTCCCCCGTCCCCTTTTTTTCTGGGAATAACATGTACATGCACATGGGGGACTTCCTGCCCTGCGACTTCCCCGTTATTGATGCCAATATTCGACCCTTCGGCTGAAAATGCTTTCTCTACCGCAGCAGTAATTTTTCTTGCAGCTTCAAAAAGTCTGGCAACATCTTCTGTGTTCATATCCGTAAAACTGCTGAAGTGCTTTCTGGGAGCCACAAGGGTATGTCCTTCGCTTGCCGGATAAATATCCAGAAATGCGTAAACAGCATCATCTTCGTATACCCGTTTTGAAGGAATCTCCCCTGATATTATCTTGCAAAAAAGGCAATTTTCTGTCATACGGTACCCCATAAAGGTTTAGGGTGCTCACTTATATCAGGGTTCTGTTTCCTAAACAACTTTTAACTACTATCCCGACATTAACTCTCTATAATGTATTTCAAAGTTATATTTGGATGCTCTTTTGTTAGCATCGAATTAAAACCCTGAGAGTGAAATCTATAATGATCGGTTATATCGCAGGTGCTCTGACAACCATAGCTTTTGCCCCTCAGCTCATTAAAGCCCTAAAAACGAAATCAACAAAGGATGTATCTCTTCTAATGCTGTTCTGCTCAACGTCCGGAATGGCTCTCTGGCTGATTCACGGAATCCAGGTAAATGATCCTGCAATAGTTGCTGCAAACAGTATTTCCGTTTTACTGGCTGCTTCTCTTCTCGGGCTCAAGCTTAAAAACGACTGTGCAAATCCAGTTTTGAATTTCGGCGGAAAGGAGAGAGAATTTGAAAATAAAAGTGCTTCTTTCAGGAAATGAATTAGAATGACTCAATTACATATTTAATCAAATCTTTAAACATAAAAAAACAAGGATGAAGAAAAAAAATCGTTTTCAAATCTTTTTCTTCAGAATAAAATACTCTACAAGAATCATGAACAGAGGCAGGGAAATAGCAAGAAGTATCTTTGCTTTTCCCATAGGTTTCTTTACTACGCCGTTTTCTCTTTCCGCACTGCTGTTCAGGATTGCTTTTCCTTCACCTTCCCAGCTTCTCAGGGTTTCCTTTATCCCTTCTTCATCGCTGGACTCCTCTACAATTCCCTCTTCTCCCGTATATTCACTTATTGCAAAGCAAGAATAACCAGACGTTTCTGCCCTGAAATATACGTAGTTATCATCTTTACCTGTTTTTTCGGTTCTCAGCGGTTTCCATTTACTATCGTACCAGAGAAGGGTTATATTGGATTCATCAACACTGTTGTTTTTTATCCATTCCTTATCTACTTTGAACCCTGTATAGGCGTTCTTATGGGAATCCGGAAGCCCTGCTCCTTTATTCCCTATCCAGATGTTTAACTGTTTGTATATCCTGCCGGGCGGATTCTTCTTAACAAAAATGGATTTTCCTTTAAGAACTTCTACAGTAGCTGTCGTTTTCTTAAATGTCTTCGTTGCATCAAATTCGGTATATGTGACGCATGTGGCATTTTTAGCAAAATCATATTTTACATAGTAACCGCTTATGATGTTTCTTGTATCCAGCTCTTTAACTTCTACATTCCTGGCTGGTTCTTTGGACACGCCACTTCCCATGCTGCTGCTTTTACTACTGCTGCTGGAGGTGGAACCAGAATTTGCTCCACTGCCTGAACTAGGGTCAGAATTCGTTCCACTGTCAGAAGCGGGTTGTTTGGAAACACTGAAAGTCCCAATACGTTCATTGTTTGTCTCGTCATCTTCACGTATAGCACTTCCGGCATCTGCTACAAGTTTTAAATTTAAGTTTCCTTCTTTTTCAGGAACCCAGTAAAAAGTACTTATTGTGGTCCCCCCTGCAACAATCGCCGGTACCGACACAGTATTGCTGTAAGCCGTATTGTTTCCGTTGATATAATATTTTAGATCGCTGCTTTCTGAATCTCTGAGCCCTTTGTTCTTTATCGATACCGTGAAAGTAATGTTATCTCCTATCCTTGGCGCTTGAGGGTTTAAAGAAAGAGATTCAATTATAAGGTCCGGAAGTATGGTTTTTACGTCTACGATTTTTGTGAATTGATTGTTATCCTCATTACTTTCGTAAACGGAAGTTCCAGAGTCAATAACCGCTTTTACTTCCATTTTCCCCTCTCTGTCCGGGATTAGAGAGAAGGCAACATCTCTTCCTGTTCCTGCTGGAAGGGCTGGAATGTGAATCCCATCCTGAGCGGGGGCTGTTCCGTTAATATAATATTTTGCTTGAACTTCTTCAGAGGCAGATGTTCCCTGGTTCTTTACTTTCAGGGTGAGGGTCAGTGGCTTTCCTACTTCGCCCTGAGACTCAGGCACAATGTCTTCAATTATCAAGTCAGGAAGGAAATCTTCTGCTACTATTGCGGTGACGGTTTTTTCGTTGTTCGTTTCATCGCTCTCGCTAATCAAATTATCTTTATCAACCACAGCTTTTATTTCTACAGATCCTTCTGATATTGGAAGCCATGTATATATCTTATAGTCGCTCTCCCCCTCTGATAATTTGGGCACATTCCATTCTATTACAGAACTGCCGTCAATGTAGAGCACCAGTTTTGCCCCTTCTGAAGGAGCTGTTCCCTGGTTCATCACACTTATATATATATACTGAAAATCTCTTGGAGAGGGATTTTCAGAATATTCAAGACCGGATATTACCAGGTCAGGAAGCAAAATAGTTGAATTTCCATCACCTTCGGGAGGTGTAGCCTCATCTGCAGCAACCGTAACAGGCACAATTCCAGAAATTATAAGCGTTATTATCAACACACTGACCAAAGAACGAAAAAAATTTACTCTCATTTTATCAGCCTCTGCCCCCAACATCTACACTAGAGATTGGTACATCAGTAGCTTATTAACAGGTAGCTATATAGTTCATCGAAATTTAGTTTCTGATTTTATCTCGAATAAACTTTCTAAACTCTCTCTCCAAAAGATTTGTAGCCCGCACGAAGGTTACTTCGTACGATACATTACTTCTCCTGCTTTATATTTAAGGCTCTACACTCTCAATTCTTTTCCCCGATGTGTTGCTCACCAGACAGTCAACTATTAAAAACATTTTCTTATTATCAGTAAATTTCTCCCTTATGCCTGCTATATTCAGCAAAAACATTTATTCTGCTTTTCTAGTAGCTTTAAGGGTGAGAAAAAGAAAAGAGGTTCAAATAAATCATATATTAAGAAATATGATAAAGAAATACATCACATAAATATTAAAAGTAATATTTAAAAAATATTGTTTAAAGAGATTAAAAAATTAGACAATCAGGTATTTGCTGTCCTTAATCTGAGTTCTGCTGTTCATGCCGAGTATTTCTGCAATTTCAACGCCTTCGCTGCCGATATCTGAAAGCTGTGCGTACATTTCAGCTTTAGAAATATATTTCTCGGTTCTTGTTCCGTCGGCCTTTTCCATTTTGATAGTAATTTCTTCTTTATTATGACCTTTTGCCAGGCATTCATTAACGATCACGCCGTACTGTTCGGCAACTACTTTCAGACAGTCAAAAACCTGGTTTGTAGATACTGCATCCTCTTCATCAAGCAGAACTTTTGAAAGGGAATAGGTTCGGATGTTTGTCCTGAGATAATTCTGAACCATTTCCGGAATCTTAGCGAGAACTGAGATGTCAATGCGAGCTCCAAGCTCTTTGTCGGCAGTAATTTCTTTCTCGTCTTCATACACGAAGTAATTGAGCCCTCCGCCTTCTATCCTGAACTTCCGGTTTGATTTTTTATTTTCAAGAATAATACGAACATTTTTTTCGCTGTCATATTCAAGGGAGGTTACTAAATAATCTGAGAGGTCCTGCATTTTGATTTTCTCTTCTTTTCGCAGAATTCCTGCTTTTGTCCAGCCTGGCAGGCTAAAGTTTCCAATAAGTCTGTCTACTGTTAGAGGCTCTTCTGCAAACCAGAGCCTATAATAGTACTGAACGCCTGAAATCGAACCTTCCATTACCCCTGAAACTTCGTTCGTACTGCTGGAAAGCTCAAACCTTTTTTCTGCTCCATATATCCCCGAGATCAAAAATGGTGTGAGGGCCTCAAGGACCTTGACCTCTATTTTTTGGTACTCCTGAGCGGCTCCACTTTCGACTTTTCTGGATTCAATATCGAGAATTTCACGCTTTCGCCCCAGATTTTCACTGCAAGTGGTAAGGATTGCATCAGTACAGGATGCCAAATCCTCAGCGCCTATGTCCCTTTCTAATTTCTTAACCAGTATTCTGAGTTTTTCCTCAAAAAGGTTCATTCCCATAATTCTATTGTTTAATTTATGGAGCTCTTCTTTGTTTTTACACTTTAGTTCTATGATAGAATTCTCCAGAGGAATTACCTTAGCAGTTATATCTATGAATGATTTCAGATCCTCAATGAAATCCCTCTGTACAGGCAGTTCCGTAGAGTCCTGGTAAA